>PXAI01000224.1 GCA_003567135.1 Balneolia bacterium
CAATCCAACGCGAAGCTTCTTCTCGGCGAATATCTGCTGCAGAAAAAGAAGGCCGAAAAAGATCACATCCCCCACTCCGTAAAAAGCCTTCAGCGCGATTTGCATCTGGAAAGAATGCCCCGCAGAATTGAGTGTTTCGATATTTCCAACCTTCAGGGCACCGATACCGTGGCGTCGATGGTCTGTTTTGTGGATTCGCAGCCGCGAAAAAGTGAGTACAAACGCTTCAACATCAAAACCGTTGAGGGTCCTGACGATTTTGCATCCATGCGGGAAGTGCTGGGGCGCCGCTACAGCCGCGTGATGAAAGAGAAGAAGCACATCCCCGATCTGATTGTGGTCGACGGCGGTAAAGGTCAGCTCTCGAGCGCGGTGGAAACCCTGAAAGAAATCGGGTTTTACGGCCAGGTGCCGGTCATCGGACTGGCAAAACGGCTTGAAGAGGGTTTTCTGCCGGGTTCATCTGATCCGGTTATGATCCCCAAAACCTCATCTGCACTAAAACTTTTGCAGCGCGTACGTGATGAGGCGCACCGTTTTGCGATCACGTTTCACCGCGATAAACGCTCAAAACGAACGTTTAAAACAGAACTGGTGGATATTCCCGGAGTTGGTGAGAAGACATCCACCCTTCTGTTGCGTAAATTCGGCTCGGCCAAAAAAGTGCGCGAAGCCGGTCACGATTCGCTCAAGGAGGTAGTCGGGGAATCGCTGGCCGGAAAAATCCGGGCGTTTTATGATGATGGCGGTACTCCGGCTGATTCGAAGTAACAAGCGTTGCGGTATCCGGCATAACCTCCTGCCAGAAAAGCACTTTTCACGGGGAGTGTATTAAATTCAGGAGTAAAGGTGTCTATTTTTTTATACAGTTAAACAGCTATTCATGTCAATTTAAGCAGGTTTTAGCAGATCGGCGCTTTGGTATAGTTTTTGATACATGCTGTAGTGAAACAATAAACAATCACATTAGCCGGCACCGGCCGGAAAGCAGAAATCAGAATGATTCTGCGGCGAAAATGGTTAATAATAGTACAGTTCAGTTGTTTAAAAATTAATCATCTTCGAAACTCAGCCAGAAAATTTCGAAACAGACCTGGCGCACAGAACAATATCAATTTTCAATCAACGTTTTCCGATTATGCTGTCAGTAAATAAAATCCCAAATCCTCAGTTTGCCGACCTTGATGATCAGGAGTTGGTAAGGCGATTTCGCAAAGAAGGCGATGAAACGGCTTTCAGCGAATTACTGGGACGTCATCAAAACAAGATTTACTCCTACATTTATAGTATGGCAGGAAATCCGGAAGTGACAAACGACATTTTTCAGGAAACCTTTACTAAGGTCATCACCAAAATGGATGATACCTATAATGAGCAGGGTAAATGGATTGCCTGGGTTATGCGAATTGCACATAATGCCACGATCGACTACATCAGAAAGCAGAAAAGATTCGTTGATGTGAATAACAACTACGATGATTCCGACAACGATTTCTACGACAGGCTGCCTGATGAAGATATGATTGACGCCCAGTCTGGTATGGAGCTTAATGAAGCCAAAACCAGCCTTATGAAGCATATTCAGGAGCTGCCTCAGGAGCAACGCGAAGTTGTGATGCTGAGACACTACTATGAAATGTCTTTCAAGGAAATTGCCGAACTAACCGATGTATCAATTAACACAGCGCTCGGAAGAATGCGCTATGCACTGATCAACCTGAGGAAAATGTTCGACAAAGAAAATGGAAAAGAATATCAATATGTACAACGTTGAGGAACTCTGTACCAAATACGTACTGAATGAACTCGACCCGTCGGAAGTATTGCTGGTTGAAAAAGCAATGCGGGATGATGAAAACATCCTGATTGAAATTGAAAGCATGAGGGCGACGCTCCGGAAACTGGACAAGTTACCGGAGAAGACCCCGCCTGCTGAAATCCGGGAGAAGATCCTGAATATGGCCGCAGCGTCAGCTCAGGTCAGAAAAAGCCGGATTTCATCCCTCACAATCAAGCCTGTTTATTTCACCATTGCCGCAGTTCTGCTGGTTGGCGTGAGTCTTGGCTTATTTTCAATGACTCAATCCGATCAGGCCGTTACGCTTCAACCTGATGCACCGGCATTAAGCAGTTCTGTATCCGGAACCATTCCAGCTTCCGCTCCTGCTGTAAATGCGCTGCCGGCCAATAGTGAACGGGAAACTAATTTGGAACCATGGGTAGATCGTCAGAATGTGCTGCACATTAATATTTCATCCGGTGCGAACGGCATGACCGTATTACCGCATGAAAACAGCCGTACGGTTCCGTCCCAGCTGAAGCCCGTAAATCCTGATGAACGGATTAATAGCCAGGGCCCGCAGCTCAGAAACATTCAGCTCACCCGAAATCAGCAGTAATCTATATAATACACGCTACCGATCTTTTTAAGCCCGTTTTCACCTGTTTATAAACCACAGGTCGTCAACGGGCTTTTTTAATAGGGGCTAATTCTATAAGTTCAGTTTGGATAATTAATTCGTAAATTTGACCTTATTAACGCATTTTGTCTTCCCTGAAAGCTTTCCAGCTTAGCCAATAATCAATCTCACAATTATTTCACTGTTTTTTTATGGGTAAAGTCATCTCAATTGCCAATCAGAAAGGTGGCGTTGGAAAAACCACTTCATCAATCAACCTTGCTGCGAGTCTGGCTGCTATCGAGCACCCTACTCTTCTAATTGATATTGATCCTCAGAATAACTCCACCAGCGGACTCGGCATTGAGTCGAAATCGGTGAGCAGCTCTATTTATGAGGTATTGGTTGGCGGTGTGGATGCAAAAGACGCTGTTTTAAACACAGACCTTCCTTTTCTTGATCTGATCCCATCCCACATTAATCTTGTTGGCGCTGAAATTGAAATGATCGATCGCCCGAAACGCGAGCGCATTCTTACTGAAGCACTTGCAGAACTTCGCGACCGCTACGATTTCATCATAATCGACTGTCCGCCTTCTCTCGGTCTTCTCACAATCAACTCTCTCACCGCTTCCGATTCCGTACTTATTCCCGTTCAGTGCGAGTATTTCGCACTTGAAGGACTTGGGCAACTTTTAAATACCATCAAAATTGTGCGCCAGCATCTTAACAAAGAGCTCGAGATTGAGGGCGTGCTGCTTACGATGTACGATATGCGAACCCGCCTTTCCAGCCAGGTTGCGGAAGAAGTGAAGCGTTATTTCGGGGATAAGGTTTTCGAATCTATCATTGCGCGAAATGTTCGCCTGGCGGAGTCGCCGAGTTTCGGAAAACCAGCGCTTTTGTACGATTCAACCAGTAATGGTGCTCAGAATTACCTTGCGCTCGCCAGGGAAATTATTATCCGGAATAAAAAACTGTTCCGGAACAGTCCGGTTTTTGAACAAAACTAACCGGATTTAAACACACTCAGTTATGGCTCAAAAAAAAGTTCTTGGTCGCGGTTTAGGTGCTTTTTTTCCTGATATGGATCAGGAAAAATCCTCAGAAAAAAACTCTTCAGATTCCTCAGGTGAAGACAAAGGCTCCGTTTCGGCTCCCATTCCGACTGATCCGCGGCAGCGTGCCAACGTAGTCATGCACGTTCCGGTAGAACACATCCGCACAAATCCCTATCAGCCGCGTACCGATTTTGATGAACTGCGCCTTCAGGAGCTCGCCGACTCCATTCGTCAGCACGGGCTCATCCAGCCGGTAACGGTTCGCCATCTTGGCAACGACCGCTTTGAGCTGATTGCCGGTGAACGACGCCTGCGCGCCACCCGGATGAACGGCATGGAAACGATTCCGGCCTACATCCGCGAAGTGAACGACGACGATATGATCGCGTTTGCCATCATCGAAAATATTCAGCGGGAAGAACTTAACGCCATCGAAATTGCGCACGGATATCAGCGGCTGATGGATGAGTGCCTGCTTACGCAGGAGGAAGTGGCCAAACAGGTCGGAAAAAACCGGACGACTATCACCAATACGATCCGGTTACTGAATCTTACCCCTTCGATACAAGCCGCGCTGAAGCAAAAAAAGATTACCCAGGGTCACGCCAGAGCGCTTCTCGGCGTTGAGGATCGTCATACGCAGGAACAGCTTTTTAACACTGCTATGGATAATGAATGGTCGGTTCGTCAGCTCGAAGATGCCGTTCGGAAATCCTCCGAAAAGAAAAAAAGCAAAGGCGGGCGACCGGCAGCGAAGACCTCCCTCGATATCGAACTGCGTGAAATTACGACACGTCTGACGCGCCAGTTTGGAACTAAAGTTCACCTGAAGAAAAAGAAAGAGGGTGGCGAAATCCGGATCGAATATTATAATGACGACGATCTGAACCGGATTCTGGAACAGTTTGAAGATCAAAAGCGCTGAGGCATGTACGCATGTTGTTCAGGCAGACATCCCGATTGAAGATCAGTTTTGTCTTCGCTGTTTTCGCTCTTATGGTTTCCGTCGGGCCGGGTCAGCTTATGGCGCAGCATTTTCAAAGTGGATTTGATCCTGAGAACCCACAGCTTCGTTACTCCATGTTTTCCCTGGGCGAAACCGCCAATGAGGCTCAGCAGGATACGGTTCCTCATCCCAGAACCGTAATGTACCGCTCCATGATGATCCCCGGCTGGGGCCAGATTACCAACAACCAGATCTGGAAAGTGCCCATCGTTTATGCGCTGATCGGCGGACTGACCTACTACAGCATTTACGCAAACAGCCGGTACCAGGGTTACCGGGCAGCCTTTTACAATTCTTTTGAGGCAAACGACGATTTCCGATTCGGACAAACGCCGGACTGGATTGACCCCAACGCCCCGCAAAATCTGCTCCGAAGTAACCGCGATTTCTACCGGAATCGGCGCGATTTCTTGTTTGTAACGGTTTTTCTGGCCTACGTACTCAACGTGGTTGATGCCTACGTTTACGCGCACATGCGGGATTTTGACGTTTCGGATGACCTCTCCGCCCGTATCAATATCGGCCCGGATGTTTTGCTGGCAGATCGCAGCCGTCTGGGTGTTTCCATGAGAATCAGATTTTAACCAGCTTTTTTATGACACCAAAAATTCCCGGCAAATATACAGATGAAGGCTTCGAGCAGGATATCTGGAGCGTATTCAAAATTATGGCCGAATTTGTTGAAGGGTACGAACGTCTCGTAAAAATCGGGCCGTGTGTTTCCATCTTCGGATCAGCCCGCCTTCCAATTGATCACAAGTGGTCGAAAATGGCCGAGGAAGTGGCGTACAAACTTACCAAAACAGGTTTTGGCGTGATAACCGGAGGCGGCCCGGGAATTATGGAAGCCGGGAACATGGGCGCACGCCGTGGTGATGGAAAATCGGTCGGGCTTACAATCCGCCTGCCATTTGAAGATGGCGCCAATAAATACGTCGACCGAAACTATCACATCGACTTCAACTATTTCTTTGCGCGCAAGGTGATGTTCGTAAAGTACGCGCAGGGTTTCGTGGTGTTTCCGGGCGGTCTGGGCACGCTTGATGAATTTTTCGAAAGCCTTACGCTGATCCAGACAAATAAAATAAACAGATTCCCTGTGGTGCTGATGGGACGCTCATTCTGGCAGGGCCTGGTCGACTGGATGAAGGAATCCATGCTGAAGGAAGGCACTATTTCCTCATCCGATATGGATATGTTTATGCTTACGGATGATCCGCAGGAAGCCGTGGATTACATCTGTGATTTTTATGAGTCAAATCCGCTATCACCCAATTTCTGACCAGTTTACAGAATTTTTTTGCTTTGTGATAGCTCCATATTTAAAGTATATTCGACACTTAAATCAAAAAGATAGTCACGGGGATGAGGGGTCTGATACTACTTTTGTCTCCCTCTTCGTTATCAATTCAGTTTAATTTCTTAAAAGTAAAACCAAACATAACATACTTATGAGCCAGTTCACTAAATACTCCGCAGTTCTTGTTCTCCTTTTCCTGTGGACAAGTGGTTTAGAAACCGCGGTTGGCCAAACGCAGGCTGATGCCGTTGAAGCTTTTAACGAAGCTCAGGAGTTAGCAAGAAGCAATCAGTTTGAAGCTGCAATTACCAGATATGAGCGCGCCATTGAGATCAGCCGGAACGTAGGAAGTGAAGCTGATCAGATTCGTGAAAGAGCTGAAAACAACATTCCGGGGATTTACTTCAACATGGGTAGAAACGCCCTTCGCAACCGTGAATTCACCAATGCTATTGACCTGATCAAACAGGCACAGGAAGTTGCCCAGGAATTCGGCGTTGACCGTGTTTATCAGCAAACACAGCAGGCTATGCCGGTTGCGCACCTGCAGTATGGAAACGCAATGTTCCGTGAGCGTGATTTCGACGCAGCCGAAGAGCAGTACCGAATTGCCCTTGAGCTGAACGCAAATTATGCGCGTCCTTACTACCAGCTCGGACTCGTTTACCGCCAGCGTGGTGATATGGATCAGGCGCTACAGTATTTCGACACAGCAATCAGCATGACCATCCAGCAGGATGACACAGAACTGGAACGTACGGCTACAGCTGCTGCCCGCGATTACCTCGTTTTCCTGGCCTATAATCAGGCAGAAGACGGACGCCACCGCCGTGCGATTGAGCTTCTCAATCGTTCTTTCGACTATGACGATTCACACGCTGAAACCTATTTCAGACTTGCCGTATCTTACAACGAACTGTCTGAGTTCGACGAAGCTCTGAGAGCCGCAACCCGTGGCCTGAACCTCGAGCAGGGCGGCCGTGCGGATCGCGCCAGATACCATTTCGAAATTGGTACCGCGCAGAAAAACCTCGGCAATGAATCAGCCGCATGCGAGCATTTCAGAAGCGCCGCGGTCGGCCCGCTGAGAGCTAACGCCCAGCATGAAATTGACAACGAACTGAACTGCGATTAATCGCATTCATACAGCATAATCAAAGGCTGGTTCCACACGGAGCCGGCCTTTTTTATTTGCCATTTTCCCCGTTCCTTCAGCCCGGAAATTTGTTATCTTCATAACTCTATTTTATTTGACCATCTATTTTAATTTTAAAGCAGTAAAATCATGTCTGTATCCCTCGAACAACGTGCTGTTCATACTATCAGAACCCTTTCCATTGATGCCGTTCAGAAAGCAAACTCAGGCCACCCTGGAATGCCCATGGGCATGGCCGACGTAGCCTATGTTTTATGGAAAGAGTTTCTCCGTCACAGCCCGACCAACCCCCAGTGGTTCGACCGGGATCGCTTTGTATTATCGGCGGGACACGGTTCAATGCTGGTTTACAGCCTGCTGCACCTCACCGGATATGATGTCAGCATGGATGATCTCAAAAATTTTCGCCAGTGGGACAGCATCACACCGGGCCACCCCGAAGTTGGCCTCACTCCCGGCGTTGAAACCACCACGGGACCGCTTGGCCAGGGTTTTGCCAACGGCGTGGGAATGGCGCTCGCCGAAGCGCATCTTGCCGCACGCTACAACACGGAAAATCACTCCGTAATTGATCACTACACGTTCGGCATCGTCAGCGACGGCGACCTGATGGAGGGAATTTCCCACGAAGCCGCCTCGCTTGCCGGACACCTCAAACTTGGCAAGCTGATCTACTTCTACGATAACAACAAAATTACCATTGACGGATCGACAGACCTCGCGTTTACTGAGGATGTGGAGCAACGTTTTGAAGCCTACGGCTGGCACTGCATTAAAATTGACGGCCACGACAGAGATGCCATACGCCAGGCCACAAAAGATGCAAAGAAGGTAAAGTCGAAACCTTCGCTGATTTTATGCCGGACCAAAATTGGTTATGGAAGTCCTGCCAAAGAAGGCACCGCAGACAGCCATGGATCTCCGCTCGGTGATGAAGAGATCAGAATAACCAAAGAAATTTACGGCCTGCCCGCCGACAAAACATTCCATGTTGATGATGATGTGCTCAGCCACTTCAGGGAATCCGTGGACAGCGGAAAGAATCTTGTTAAAAAGTGGAACATGCGTTTCGACGCCTGGCGCGACGCAAACCGGGAAAAATCCATTGAGCTGAGTAACGCTATTTCAAGAAATCTGCCGTCTGACTGGAGCAAGGTGCTTCCCGTTTTTGATGCGAATGAAAAAGGCATGGCCAGTCGTAAGGCGTCTGGAAACGTGCTTGAGCATCTGCAAAAAGCTATCCCGTTTCTGATTGGCGGCTCGGCAGACCTTACCGGCAGTAACAACACCAAAACCGGCGTTTCCACGATTCTCCAGCCGGATAATTACGGGGGAAGCTACATCCACTACGGCGTTCGCGAGCACGCTATGGGCGCGATGATGAACGGAATGGCGCTGCATCAGGGAATCATCCCCTACGGCGGAACATTTCTGGTATTTTCTGATTACAACCGCCCGGCCATC
>PXAI01000342.1 GCA_003567135.1 Balneolia bacterium
GGATAACGTTTATATCCTCGATGGTGATGAAAAAACGATTTATCGTTTCAAACTGGATGAGGGCGTCCGGTATCCCGTTGTATTATCTGTGTACGGTCTTGATCCGTCTTCTGGTAAATCCGAAATCCTCTGGTTTGATATCGACAAATCGGATCAGATTCACATCTTCAATGAGGATACGCATCAGTATCATCTCTATTCCTGGAAAATCGGGGGGGAGCGCACGCAGTATCCGCAGCTTCAGTTCAGAACCGGACGCGAAGGCAGCGACAACCGCTCGTTCAACCGTGCTCAGGCGGTCGCGCTGAATCCCTATCTGATGGAATTTCACGTTACGCAAAACAGAGGTCGTGACGTGAGAACGCTTGGCCTGCTGAGAAGGCCGCCCCAGCCCGATATCGATCAGTTTTACGCCACCGTGGAAGACGGATTCCTGAAGCTCAGCATGATTTCAACCGGCGATGTGATTGTTACCGGCCTGGCGGTTGAGCCCGAAGGAAGCGGTCACGCCGATGCGGATGCGCGCTGGCACCAGTCTGGTGAATCCGTACTTCTGAAAAACGAAGCTCAGAGCGATCAGCTTCTCCAGTACCGGATTTCCGCCGAGAGTTTTGGAAGTTTCAGCCAGCCAAGCGAGCCGTTTTACGATTATTTCGGACTTGCCAAATACTACGCATCAAACTCCGATTTCGATTCCGCCTTTGAACAGGTTGTGCGCGCCATGGATTATTACAATCTGAATGAGGCATCGCAGGCCGCCGTGGCGGAACTTCTGGCCGGATGGGGCGAAACCGTTTCAAGGCGCGGTGATGGCCGGCTGGCCACACTCATTCTCCGTAAAACCTCAGCGCTTGCGGACGACGAAAGCGATGTCCATGAACGGATTGCGCAGGCTTTCAAGGAATTGTTCAACACAAAAGCACGTCGCGGCGAATATGCGGCAATCATCCGGAATCTGGATAATATCAAAGGAATTGAGAGCCAGCTTGTGCGGGATGAAACGTTGCCTGAGCTGCTGGGGATTGCCGGAAATCTTACCGAATCCAACTCCGAAAACCGGATTTCACAGGGACTCCGGATTTACAGTCAGCTTGCAGGATGGCATCCGTCCAACGCGGAGATACCGTACCTGCAGGGCACCGCGCATTTCCGCCTTTTTGAGGCGCTGAACCGGGGCAACGCGCCGTATCACGTGATGAACCTCAGGCTGAATCAGGCGCTGAGCGCCACCGAGCGCGGACTCGCGATGATAGAAGACAAAGGCGACCTCTACAACGATACGCGTCTTCTGGAACTGAGGATAAAAACGGAAATGCGAAATTTCACCGCGGTTATTGATACGGCAGAAAAAGAGCTTTCGGAACAGGTTCCCGGCCTTGATGAATCCTACGTGGCGCAGTATTACACGCTGGCAGGCAATGCGATGATGCAAACCGGCGATTACTCCGGCGCGGTGTACAATTTTACCATGCTGCTTCAGCTGGATGAGGATAACGAAGAGTATCTGAACTATCTGGCGATGGCCTATCTCAACAACGAACAGCCTGAAGAAGCGCGTACGATGTTCCGTCAGCTGCACATCGGCAATCCCGATGCTGCGGAGTATGTGGGATGGATCGGCCAGGCTGAGTACGAACTTGGGAATTACGCAGAGGCTACGTATCAGCTTGAGCAGGCGATAGAGATGAATCCGAAAAAAATTGAGTTTTACGGGATGCTGGCGCGGGCATACTTCGCCGACCGGAAATACAACGAATCGCTCGAGAAATTTGAAATTTCGCTGTCAGAGCTCAGAAGCAGCCTTGAGGAAGCGCGGAATCGTCAGGCGCCGCAGCAGGTAACCCGGGGTCTTCGTGATGAAATTTCCACAAACTTACTGCTTTACGGCCGCGCCAATATGCGGATGCGAAACTACGCCAGAGCTACCTCCATCTTTGAGGAGCTCACCGATATGCATTCCGATAACGGCGAATACTGGTACGAGCTGGGCGAGGCTTACCGCAACAACGGCGCCGTTTACAACGCAGAAGACGCGTTTTTCCGTGCGTCAAATCTGGACAGCGGAAACGACCAGTTCAGGCGTGCATACGACTCCGCGCGCGAAACCAGCGATTCGTATGCGGCAGGACAAGATCCGGTTCGTATCCTCAATATGAATATCGACCCTATTTTCCCGTCGCTGTACCGGAACTATGCCAGTTCGCAGTCGATTGGCGAAATGCTGGTGGAGAACAACACCGAGCAGGTGATTGCCAACGCGAGGCTGGAGCTTTCCATCGGACGATTTGGCGCGGAAACGCTCACGGTGGATTTGCCGGTGCTCTCCCCGAGATCAAACACAAGCGTGCCGCTTTTTGTGTCGCTGGACGAAAGTATCCTCAGAAATTCTTCTGATCAGACCGTTCAGCTTTCGGCTGAAATCAAATACACGCATGACGGCAGCGAGCGCAGCGCAACCAATTCGACAAATGCCGTGGTGCATCGCCGCAGCGCCATCAGCTGGTCAGATAAGCGAAGCCTGGCGGCGTTTATATCCCCCGGAAACGATAAAATCCGTTCCTACGTAAGTTCGCTGAACGCCTCATTTTCAGGTGTTGCCGATTTTGATCTTCCCGAAAATATCGTCCGCGCCATCCGCGTGTACACCGGACTGAACAACAGCGGATTTGTGTATCAGCTTGATCCGAACATCGGAACCAGGTTACAAACCGGCGTGCTTGATGACATCCAGTATCCGATAGAAACCCTCCAGATAAAGAGCGGCGAGTGCGATGATTTTGTGACGCTTTTCGCCAATCTGCTGGAGAGCCAGGGGATCAGAACCGCGTATATTGATGTTCCGGGACACGTATTTTTCGCCTTCGATACCGAGTTGAGCCCGCTTGATATCGAAACGCAGGGACTTGATCCGGATCGCTTTATCATTCGCAGCGACCGGGTTTGGATGCCGGTTGAAACAACGCTGATCGGGCGCGCGCCTTTCCATGAAGCGTGGAGAAGTGGCTCGGACAGATGGAATGAGGAGTTTCGCGCCGGAAATATGCCGCAGCTGGTTGCATTTGAAGCCGCCTGGAGAATTTACGAGCCGGCCAACTTCACCCCGGAAGGAGCCGATCTTGAGTTCGAAATCAATCCTGAAATGGAAGCGGAATACGAAAATATCCTCCGCAGAATTTTTGATGATATCAATCAGGGTAAAAAAGATCATCTCTACACGCGGCTTCAGGCTGATCCTGAAAACCTCTATCTGCTGAACCGTTACGGCGTACTGCTTGCGCGTTCGGGCGATCAGGATGAGGCGTATGAGCTGTTTAACACGGCGCTGGAAATCAATCCTCAAAACGCCAGCGTGCACAATAATCTGGCGAATCTTTATTTCCAGAAACGTGACTATGTACGGGCCACGCATCACTATCTATCGGCTACGCAGGCAGATGAATCGAATCCCCTGCTATATGTCAACCTGTCCAGAGCCTATCTGGAGCTGGGCAACCTGAGCTCGGCCGACGAAGCCTTCAGCAATGCTGTTGCGCTGGATGAAACCATCAAAGATTTGTACGACTTCATCTATAACCGGATAAACCCATGAGAGTTTTGATACTGATATTTTCACTGATTCTGCTGACCGCACTACCGGCACACAGCAGCACGCCCGCCGCCTCAGAAGAGACAGCAAACGAAGTGGGCACCATCAGCTACTTCGAAGGGCGCGTAATTGTTGATAAAGGCGACGACCGCGAGCGCGCCTATCTGGGGCAGAGCCTTGAACCCTCGTTTACGATCGTAACCGAGCGCGGCGCGATGGCCGAAATAGAGTGGGAAACCGGCGATGTTACGATAGTCGGCGAAAATGAGCAGCGAAATATCGGTGAGCTTTACGAGGAGCTGCGCATCACCGGATCGGCCCGAAACGAAGGGCTTTTCAACCGCTTCCGCTCCATGTTCCGCTCTGAAGTTGCCGATGAAAGACAGGCCGAGGGGGGAATCCGTCGTGATGCCGCCGAGGTTGTGCGCCGCCCGTCTCCGGATGAACTCTACTGGGCTGTTCCCGATCCCGTTGACATAGAGGAAGCGCTCGAACTTTTCTCCGATGGCGAATACAGAAAAGCGCTGCAGCAGTTCAGATTGTTTCTGGATCAGCAGCCAAACAGTCCGTATGCGCGTAACGTGCTGATGCTTAAGGGCGAAATCTACATGAGCTTCAATAATCTGAACCGAACCCGCGATGTCCTGAACCGGGTGATAACGCTCTATCCGGAATCCGACCAGGCTGAACTGGCGCACGAAATTCTGGCTAACATTTCCAGGTGAACTATAAGCTACTCAAGCAGCTCTCCAAAAATAAAACGGCAGCTTCGATCCTGCTGGGGATTTCTTCTGTACTGCTGACCCTGCTTATCGTCTGGTTCTCGGGTCTGCTCGCCCGCTCACCGCTTCAGGCCATCGACAACGCTATTGACGATCTCGCTGTGCAGGTCCGTTCTGTAACGGATCAGCAAAAACGAGTTTCCCACCGGGATATCGTTATTATCGACATCGACGATTACTCGATTTCCGAGCTTGGCCGGGTGCAGCTCTGGCCCCGGAAATATGACGCCTCGGTAATCGATTTTGTGGCCGCATCAGACCCGAAAGTTATCCTGCTTGACGCCTTTTATACCGAACCCGATACGCTGCCAGCCGTTTACGGTGACCTTCTGATTGAGCAGGGGATTGAAAACGCGCGGCACATTATCCGTTCTCTCAGCACCGATCATCTGATGGCCGAATCCATCAGCCGCGCCGGCAACGTGATCATGGGGCTTTTTGATGATGACCGTACCGGAATCGAAAACCTCTATGAAATCGAATACATCAATCAGGTGCTTCCGCTGATTTATGCGAACCGGTCGTACACCGCGGGGTATTACAGCCGCGCCAAACCGGTGCTACCGATTCAGGATTTTTCCCAAAACGCGAAGGCGGTAGGGCTTCTGAAAGTAAATTCTGATCCTGACGGGAGCGTAAGAAACTACACGCTGTTACAGCAGGCGCCCGACGACGGACAGCGCGAAGAAATGCGGCTGCTTCCCTCGTTTATCCTGCCGGCCGCCCTCACCGTTCTTGGCGAAGAGCTGAACGCGGTGGAAGTCGGGCCCAATCAAATCACTCTGGCGGATAAGATCAGAATCCCCGTAAACGAAAGAGCCGAATTCAGGCTGAACTGGCTCGGAAGCCAGGAATCGTTCAGGTACATATCGTTTTCAAACGTACTGGAAGGTCATGTTCCGGAAAACTATTTCACCGACAAAATTGTGCTGGTTGGCAGCAGCGCCACCGGCCTGGAAGATCTCAAAAACACGCCGGTAAATCCGGTGATGCCGGGTGTGGAAGTGCACGCCACCGCGCTCTACAACGTTCTCAACGAATCGTGGCTGGCGTACGTATCGTGGAAGGTTCATCTGGGCCTGCTCGTTCTTTTTGCCCTCCTGTTTGCCCGGATTTTTATCTCCACCAATCAGCTTTGGGGTATCGTGATCTTCATCATGCTGCTGCTATTTCAGTTTGTTGGATATGTAATTCTGTTTGTGCCGGAACTTGGAGTGCTGCTGTCCGCATCATCGTATCTGCTGCTTACGATTGTCTGTTTTGTGATGGTTTCGATTTACCAAAACCTCACCGAAAGTTCCGAAAAAGCGATGCTGAAGGCGGCGTTTGCCTCGTACGTATCGCCCAAAGTGGTGGATCATCTGGTAAAATCAGGGGAGGATCCCCGGCTGGGCGGATCAGAGGCGGAGATTACGGCGTTTTTCAGCGATATACAGTCGTTCTCGAACCTGTCTGAACAGGTTACGCCGGCAGAGCTCGTGGAAATCATGAATCAGTATTTCAACACGATGACGCGCATAATCACCAAAGAAAACGGCACGCTGGATAAATATTTCGGGGATGCGATCATCGCGTTTTTCGGGGCTCCGGTGGAGATTCAGCATCAGGCGCTGCGCGCGTGCGTGGCATCCCAGAAAATGCAGAAAGCCCAGCTGGAGCTGATTGAGATGTGGACCCAAAAGAACAAAAACTGGCCGGACGGGGTCTACCGTCTGAAGACGCGCATTGGGATGAATACCGGAACGGCGGTTATCGGGAATATGGGGTCATCCAAGCGGTTCAACTACACGATGATGGGCGATAACGTAAACCTGGCCGCCCGGTGTGAAAGCGGAGCGCGGCAGTACGGCGTGTTTACCATGGTAACCGAATCCACAATGAAAGCGGCCTCCGCCTCCGGCGATGACTGCGTGTTCCGTGAAATAGACAACGTGGTGGTAAAAGGCCGCGAAATGCCGGTGCGCCTGTATGAAATTGTGGGGCTGAAAGAAGACGTTACGGATCAGGCCCTGGAATGCATCAGCCTCTATGAAAAAGGCCTGCACCACTACTACAGTCAGCGCTGGGATGAAGCCATCGAGCTGTTCCAAAAATCCCTGGAGCGCGAACCCAACCAGCCCGATCTGAATCAGGGTATTTACACCAACCCCTCTCTTGTTATGTTAGAGCGCGCCGGAAACTTCAAGCTCAATCCCCCGGGACGGAACTGGAGCGGCGTGTTTGAGATGGTGAGTAAGTAGCGGGGGATTTGATATGAGAGGGGTGGTAATCAGAAAACATTCACATTTCAGAAAACTTTTTGAGGATGAAATTTCCAGCCGTGGAGAGAGTCACCGAGCAGGATACCGAACAAGTCACCGAACATGTTACCGAACAAGTTATAAGATTGGTAGATACATTGGGTGAAGAATCATATTCCGCAATCGAACTCATGGAAACGTTGTCTCTGAAACACCGCCCCACGTTTCATTATTCCTATTTAAAACCAGCAATTGAAGCGGGCCTGGTTGAATTAACGATACCAGATAAACCCAGGAGTAGTAAACAGCGATATCGGATTACGAAGAAAGGTACGCAACTCAGGAAAACGGATGGGGGATTAACAAACACTATCGCCAATCAGGAACGAAATATAAACCGAATCACCTACGACCACCGCAACCTCGCACAGCACATTGTAACGGATAACGGAATGCATATGTACACCTACAACCCCGAAGGCCGGCGTATTGGTAAGCAGTACAGGCCGGGTGGATATAATGACTGGACGGTGAATACTACATACGTTTATGGCGCCTATGGTGAACTCATTGCGCAATATGAGGGGCACACCCTGCAGTACTGGAACATCAGCGGGCCGGACGGAAAGACCATCGGGCGCAAAGCGCTTACGCCGCCACAGAGCAAGGAGCAGGTGCTGCAAATGAAGGCCGGCACGTACTCTGGTTTTATGCGGTATTACTACCTCAAAGACCATCTCGGCTCCGTCCGCGTGACCCTGAACCAATACGGGGCGGTGGCAGGATATGATGACTTCTACCCCTTCGGCCTTCAGTTGCCCGGCAGATCGAACAACTCCGCCAACCCGCATGATGATCAGAAGTTTACCGGGCATTTTTTGGAGCAGGAGGGTGATCTTGAGATATACCACGCCGGGGTGCGGATGTATGATCCGGCGATTGGGCGGTTTTTGGGGGTGGATGCGATGCGGGGGATGTATCCTACCATAAATCCGTACCATTATACATTAAATAACCCGGTAATTTATACAGATCCCACGGGGATGTATGTTGTAAGGAGAACAAGAGTTACTAGGTCTGGACTAAATACAGCGAGAGGGCTTGGTGTTTGGACGATGGCACCAATAGTTTCAGCAGCAAGCCCCATTTATAAGAATATTCGTGGTGATTCATCGGATATGCCGACAACAATGGATTATGTTTCTTTGGCTGTGGGTGGTTCCTATAGAGCTATGATGGAAGGGTTTTCCAGGCTGGCTCAAATGCCGAGGAATTATCGGGCCTACGGAAGGCTGGCCAATCCAGATAATGCATTTTCGCTAATTGGTGCTTTTGATAACTTTTTTGTTGAAAACATACAGGAAATATACAGGGATGAAGTGCTTTTTGACGTAGCTGGATTGATAGAGTATGAAGGAATGAGCCTAGGTCAAACAGATGCCTCAGGGCTTACTTTTTATACAAGTCAGGAACTGATAGATTATTATGGTGGCAATGAAAGACTAATTGCTGAAGCGCTTGGCAATCGTTTTGGCGCATTAGAAGATGCTGCAAATGCTTTTTTGGCTGATCGACCATACTTTGATCTTACCAATGAACGTCATCGTGCCAGGCTTCGCTCATATTTAAGGCGATACATTAGAGAAGAAATGAATCAGGAGGATCGGGATGAATAACAATCGAATTTATCTGTTTTTGAATCTGTTTATTTTATGGCTGGTTTTATCCGGGTGCCGCCGCCCACAC
>PXAI01000143.1 GCA_003567135.1 Balneolia bacterium
AGCTCTTCGCTGCGCTCGGCGAGCACTTTTTCGGCCGAAACTTTGGATCTGGTGTAATCCGTGATATCATTTTCCGCCTGCTCAATATCCCGCTCAAACTGGAGAATAACTTCCTTCTCGTTATTAATTTTCTCCTTGTTGATGCGGATCGTCGTTTCATTTTCACGGATGCGGTTCATTACGCTGCTCATCTGCAAGCGCGCCTCACTGAGCGCCTGTTCGCGGGCGTCGAGCTTTTCCCTGGCAATTTTTTCTTCTTCCGAAAGGCGATCCAGATGCTGCAAAACGGCCTGCTTCTCTTTCTCCGCCTCAATAATCCGTTCACGCACCGGCTTCAGCTCTTCCTGCATCCGGTCGTGCTCGTATTTGGTAAACGCCAGCTCCAGATTCCGCAGCTTTTCCTGATACTCTTTCGCCCGTTGCGCCCGCGAAGCCTGATTCTGGAGTGAGCGCACTTTTTTTCGGATTTCTACCAGAAGGTCATCAACGCGGGTCAGATTTTGAACGGTATCATCCAGCTTGCGCAGGGTTTGCTTGCGTTTTTCCTTGTAGCGCGTAACGCCGGCCGCTTCCTCGAAAAGCCTTCTGCGGTCGTTATTTTTATCATTGAGGATTTCCTCCACCATCTTCAGCTCAATCACCGAATAGGCGCCGGGGCCCATCCCCGTATCCATAAAAAGTTCCACGATATCTTTCAGCCGGCAGGCCGATCCGTTCAGCAGATACTCACTTTCACCTGATCTGAAAAGACGCCGCGTGATGGTGATATCGGTGTATTCAACCGGCAGAATTCCCTTGTTGTTCTCGATCGTGAGGGAAACTTCGGCCATTCCGAGCGCTTTGCGGGTGGATGTACCGTTAAAAATAACGTTTTGCATCGCCGATGAGCGCAGCAGGCTGGCGCGCTGTTCGCCAAGAACCCAGCGAAGCGCATCCACGATATTCGATTTCCCGCACCCGTTCGGGCCAACGATAGATGTAATCCCCGAATCAAATTTTACCGCCGTTTTATTGGCAAAACTTTTGAAGCCCTGAAGGTTTAATTCGGATAAATACATGAAATTTTACGGGTGATTACTTAAATCATTTAAACAAGAAAGGCCGGTTGCCCTGTTATCAGCATACCGGCCCCAAAAATCTGGGAAGAAAAATCCGGATCAGATACTGAGGATTTCTCCTTCTTTTTCCTCGAGCAGAGCATCAATTTTTTTGATGTGCTGATCAGTCAGTTTTTGCACTTCCTCTTCAGCCTCAAAACGGGAATCTTCCGGAAGGGAATCATCTTTTACCTGTTTTTTGATGGCGTCGTTGGCGTCACGGCGGGCGTTACGAACGCTGATTCGTGATTTCTCTGCCATATCGCGCGCCACCTTAACCAGTTCCTGACGACGCTCCTCAGATAGAATCGGAAGCGGAATGCGAACCAGGTTACCATCATTGCTTGGGTTAAGGCCAAGGCTCGACGATAAAATAGCTTTTTCAATCGCCTGGATCATCGATTTATCCCAGGGCTGAACAACGAGCAAACGCGGCTCTGGTGCGGAAATATTGGCAACCTGGTTCAGCGGGGTTAGCGATCCGTAATAATCTACCTTAATGTTTTCGAGCAGCTGCGGGTTGGCTTTTCCCGCACGGATGTTTCCAAATTCGCGCTTTACGAAGTCAATAGAGAGCTTCATTTCATTGTGCGCTTCGTCGATATGTGGCTGAAGATCTGTCAGCATGGTGGATTTCCTTTGTCCTGGTCCTTGGTTAGTCGAAAAATTTAAAATACTACATTAGAGGCATGAAATAAACTGAAATCATATCCGCCCCATGTAATTGTGATTTAGGATTTTCCGTTTAGTGATCCCATTCCACAAGCGTACCGACGGGCTCCTTATTAATCACTTTAAGCAGGTTGCCGGGCTTGTTCATGTTAAAGACGATGATCGGAGTGCGGTTATCGCGGCAAAGTGTGAATGCGGTAAGATCCATAACCGATAAGCGGCGATCCAGTACCTCATCTCCGGTAATTTTATCAAACTTTACGGCATCGGCATTTTTTTCAGGATCAGAATCAAAAACGCCGTCAACGCGGGTTCCTTTAAGGATCACATCCGCCTCAATTTCAATGGCGCGAAGCGAAGCTGCGGTATCAGTTGTGAAGTAGGGGTTTCCTGTTCCGGCACCGAAAATTACGACGCGACCTTTATCGAGGTGGCGCGTTGCGCGGCGGCGAATGTACGGTTCGGCGATCTGATCCATGTGAATGGCCGACTGCAAACGTGTTTGAACGCCCCTTCTTTCCAGAGCATCCTGAAGCGCCATAGCATTGATCATGGTGGCAAGCATCCCCATATAATCTCCCTGAACGCGGTCCATTCCGATAGTGGCCGCTTTTACGCCGCGAAAAATATTCCCGCCGCCAATAACCAGCGCAACCTGAGCACCGGCTTCCTGTACTGTTTTAATTTCCTCGGCGTAACTCTCAAGTACATCGCCGTCAATTCCGTGTCCCTGCTCGCCGAGCAGTGCCTCACCACTTAGTTTCAGAAGAATTCGTTTATACATATCATCCCTTTTCTCTTTTAATGCACACTTAAAAATTAATCCGGCGATACATACAGGCAATGCTATATTAATTGCCAGATAAAAAAAAGGCTATCACCCGAAAGAGTGACAGCCTTTAAACTGATTTAGTTTTCACCAAGCTGAAGCCGCTTGAATGTTCTTACTGAAGGTGCGCCTTGCTGCTTCAGATATTCGCTGACGGATACTGAACCGTCTTTTACGAACTTCTGCTCGAGCAGTACGCGCTCTTCGAAGAATCTTCTGAGTTTGCCCTCAGCCGCTTTTTCAGCGATATGCTCAGGGCGGCCTTCGTTAATGAGCTGCTGTTTCGCGATTTCGCGCTCTTTATCGAGCACAGAAGTATCCACTTCGTCGCGCTTGGTTGCGATTGGCGCCATAGCTGCAACCTGCATGGCTACATCTTTGCCAATTTCATCGTCCTTGAGTTCGCCTTCGAAATCAACGAGAACCGCAAGCTGGTTACCGGGGTGGATGTAATTCACGATCTGGCCTTCGGTTTCCATAAGAACCACGCGGCTGATGTCAATTTTCTCACCGATCTTACCGATAAGCGTTTCGAGCTGCTTGCCGATACTGATACCACCGTTGTACTCAAGTTCTTTGAGCGCGGCTACATCATCCTGCTGATTTTCGTATGCGATTTTAGCAAATGCTTCGGCGTTTTCCACGAACTCTTCGTTACGTGCCACGAAGTCGGTTTCGCAGTTCAGCTCGAGCGCAACGGCCTTTTGGTTATCGTCAGAAATATAGGTTACAACAATACCCTGCTTGGCCTCGCGGTCAGCACGTTTGTCAGCGACTTTCTGGCCTTTTTTGCGGAGAAATTCAATCGCGGCATCCATATCGCCGCCGGATTCTGACAGTGCTTTTTTGCAATCCATCATACCGGCACCGGTGATGTCCCGCAGTTTTTTCACATCTGATGCAGAAATACTCATAAAAATATCCTGTTATAATGTTTAATAATTAACTGATCGAAAATCAGGCTTTGCCGCCTTCATTTCCGCCTTTTCCTGTACGACGACGGCGACGGCGGCGGGCAGGACGCTCCTCTCCACTATCCTCATCATCTGAGTTGTCATCACCTTTTGATGATGCGGCGGCGTTATCTACCGCTTCCATGGCGAGTTGTTCTTCTTCCATTGCGTCTCTTTCTGCAACGCCTTCAATAATAGCATCGGCAATGTTTGAGGCTACAAGCTGAATCGCTTTTGCAGCATCATCATTACAAGGGATGATATAGTCAGGGATGTTCGGGTCGCAGTTTGAATCAACCAGAGCGAAAATTGGGATATTCAGTTTAAGGGCTTCTTTAATAGCGATGTCTTCTTTTACGATATCCACAACGAAAATAGCGCCAGGCAAACGGTTCATGTTGGAAATACCGGCAAGAACCTGCTCAAGCTTTTCTTTTTCACGATCGAGCATAAGGCGCTCTTTCTTAACCAGGTTTTCGTAGGTACCATCGTTCTGCATGGCAGCAATCTGCTCCATACGGGAGATGCTCTTGCGAACGGTTGAAAAGTTGGTGAGCATACCACCAAGCCAGCGGTGCGTTACATAAGGCATTCCGCAGCGATCTGCTTCCTGCTTAATGATTTCCTGAGCCTGCTTTTTGGTACCAACGAAAAGTACTTTCTTACCGCTGCGGGCAACTTTTCCGATTTCGTCGAGAACTTCCTGGAGAAGCTGGTGGGTTTTATTGAGATCCAGGATGTGAATCCCGTTACGCTGCATAAAGATGAACTCTTTCATCTTGGGATTCCAGCGGCGTGTAAGGTGTCCGAAGTGCGCACCTGAACGCAGTAATTCTTCTACTGATGCTGCTTTAGCCATATTTTTCCTTATCGAGTTAGGCCTCTACACGGGTCGTTCGCAACGTCTGATTCCGTTTTACCGGAACACTCCAGCGGTGCGTCGCCATGTATGTGTGATTAATAATAAAATTGAAAGGCAAACCGCCATTGGGGCGATTTGCATAAAGGCGAATTAACGCTTTGAGAACTGGAACTGCTTACGGGCTTTAGGCTGGCCGTACTTCTTACGCTCAACCATACGGTCGTCGCGGGTAAGGAGTCCGTGTTCCTTCAGAACGCTATGCTTTTCAGGATCGATGATATCGATGGCACGGGCAATCCCGAGCTGAGCAGCTTCGGCCTGGCCTGTTGTACCGCCGCCACGAATGGTCAGCTTGATATCATATTGTCCTTCAAATTCCGTTACCTGAAGTGGAAGAAGTATCATATTACGGGAAGACTGCATCGGGAAATAATCCTCGAGCGTCTTGTTATTTACCGTGATAGTACCTTTACCTTTTTGCAGATAAGCCCGGGCAGTGGAGGTTTTTCGTCTGCCTATGCTGTTGATCTGGGACATGTAATCAGATTGTTATGGTTTCTGGTTGTTGCGCTGCCTGCTCGTGAACCGGACCAGCATAAATGCGGACGTTACGGAGCAACTGACGGCCGAGTTTGTTTTTCGGAAGCATACCTTTTACAGCAAGTCTTACTACTTCTATCGGCTTTTTTTCGAGTAATTCGGCAGGCGAAGTATATCGCTCACCACCAGGGTAACCTGAGTGGCGGAAATACTGTTTATCGGTCATTTTCTTACCGGTAAGAACGATCTTTTCGGCATTGATGATGACCACATTATCACCGGTGTCCATGTGCGGGGTAAATTCGGGCTTGTTCTTGCCACGCAGAATACGCGCTACTTCAGAACTGAGCCGTCCGAGTGTCTGCCCTTCGGCATCAACAAGAACCCACTTCTTTTGGATATCATCCGGTTTTGCGGAGTACGTTTTGAAAAATGGAGTTTTCACAATTTTTCGCTTGGTTTAACTGAATTTTTTGCAAAGTTCAGAAAGATATCACTAAATCTGATGAGTTGCAATTGAAGAAAACCCGAATTAATAGTCTGTATCAACTAACTGCTCTAACTCCTCGCGCAAGCCCATTCTGAATTCTGAATCATTCTTGTTCCGGTAATACGATCATTCCGTGAAAAACCTGTTACTGGTTAAAAACAGGCTCGTTATACAACCTGATTTAAAAATAAACCCCTTATTTATTTACACCGATAATCCCATCAAAGCGTCGTTACCCTTTGTGCGGATGCGCCGGTGGTCGCACAAACGCCAGGCAACCAAAAAGCCACCGGCTGGATTTATTTTGTTTGCAGGGAATTCGAAGTATTCGTGCGCAAGCCCATTCTGAAAGCGCTGCGCGGTTCTTCGCTCCGCTTCGAATCTGAATTGTATAATTCTGAATTTTGCATTTTGAATTTTGAATTTCGAAACCCTCTTCCTGTTTCTTTCCGCCTATATTCAGCGTATATTTACCGGCCATTCCACACTCAGGCTTGACCTCATTAATTCTAAACCAGTTTTTCCGAACCCTTGATTTCCTTCAGCCTGCTTCTGACAAGCTTCATTTCAATTTTCTCGATCGTTAACCCGTTGACGGCCATGCCGGTATTCCTGGCGCTTACGCATAAGAATACGCCGGCAGAACGAAACAACCAGGCTCTGAAAGCCACCATTTTTATGGTTTTTATTCTGGGATCATTTCTATTTGCCGGAAACTATATCATCAACTTTTACGGAATCAGCATTGAGGGCATCCGGATTGCCGGCGGACTCATGATTATGCAGTGGGGCTATTCGCTTCTGAACCCGAAAGAAGGCGGGCGCAAGATTACAACTGAGGATGAAGCTGAAGCGCTCGAAAAGCCCGACATCTCGTTTAGTCCGCTTGCCATGCCGCTGTTGTCTGGCCCGGGGAGTATCGCCGTGGTTCTTGGCCTTGGTTCGGCCGCCAATACATTTGAAATTTATTTCACCCTTTTCGTGGCTATTGTTCTGGTGGCGTTTGCAAGCTACGTGGTGCTCAGAGTCTCACCAAAAGCTGTTCGCTATCTCGGCAAAACCGGCATGACCGCTCTCACGCGCATGATGGGATTCATCGCGCTCTGTATTGGCGTGCAGTTTATAATAAACGGCGTAACGGCGTTATTTTAGACGTGATTATTTAAAAGTGCAGTGCAGCTTGGCACTATTTTTCTGCATCCTGGTATTCCGAAACAATTACATCCCGTTGTGAATCAAAACGCCGGATTATGCGTATTCATGCTAATTCCGGGCTGATGTCCCGCCTGTTCAGGCGGCGCAATTTTACAGAAACGGTGCTGCGAATCATCCGGAAGAAAATGTATTTTACGTAAACTGTTACAACTCTAAATTACATTGATATGGGACTCTGGACTTTTCTTACACTTATTATCATAGTTCCTGTGCTGGTCGGGGCGTTCAACGAATACCAGAAAAACAAGCTCCGCTTCAAGAGCAACAATCAGCAGATCGGGGAACTGCATGATGAAATCAAATCCCTGAAAAAAAGAATCGAAAATCTGGAGATTATCGCCGTATCCGATCCCGATAATTTCCAGGATCGTTTCGAAAGTGACTCCACGATAGATCCCGAAACGTACAGCGACAAATCCGGGAAGTATGAAGGCCTGGTCAACGATCTCGCCAGAAAAAAACAATCCTCCTGATTTCATAAACTAACGGAATCCAGCCGCTATGAATGAATTTGAATTTGTACTCATTATGATTGGAGCCGGACTCAGCTTCGGTGCTTTTTTCCTGTTTATGATCGGTGCATACAAACTGATCAAATACAGGATCGACAAAAAAAGTGAGTCATGGGCAGGCGGCAAAGAGATCAAGGCAGAACTGGAAAGTTTACGTGAATTCCGGAAGCGCGCCGAAAAAAGACTCCGGGTACTGGAGCAGATAGCCGCTGATGAAGACCTCTCCGGAGACGCTGTTTTTAATGATCTTAATGACGAAATCATCCCCGAAAAGAAAACAGATGAAAATGTCAGTGAAAAAAGCCGGTTAGAAAACCGTCTTAAATCATGATTAAATCCCCGTCATTGTTTAACTTCCCACATCTGCACATTTTAATCACGATCGCCGAGACAAATTACAATTTATGAGTTTAACTGCCCTCGAAATCAAACAGCGTACGTTCGACCGTTCATTAAGAGGATATGATGTCGCTGAGGTAAACGCCTTTCTGAGCATGGTTTCCAACGAATGGGAGCACATGGTTGTGAAAATGAAAGACCTTGAGCGTGATATAAAGCAGCTCAACGATAAGCTGACGCACTACCAGCGGATTGAGGCCACACTTCATGAAACGCTGCAAACTGCCCGCGACAACTCAGAGCAGCGGCTGGAAAACGCGCGCCGTGATGCAAAAAACAAAGTAGAAAAAGCCGAACTCGAGGCTGAGAATATCCTGCAGGAAGCACGTGCACAGCGTCAGCAGGTTCGCCAGAGCATCATTAAACTGCTTGAACGCCGCGATGAAATTATCCGCGGGATAGGATCGTATCTTGATCTTGCCCAAAAATCATTAGATTCCTTTACGCAGGATAACTCCGAAATTTACAATCTGCCGCAGGGTGATGAGAACGGCGAGAAAAAACCTCGCGCTGCCAAAACACGAACTGCAAAAAACGTCGAACAGAAGGAAACCGAGGCGGCCAAAGCGCCCGGCACTGAAGATCTGGACGACCTGCTGGATGATATCGACTGACATCCGGCCTTTATAAACCGTATTTATTGACCAACCACTATCTATTATGTCTATTGACTCTGTAGCTGAATTCAGAAAAAAACGTCAGGAAGCCGTTGATTACATTTCTTCTCAAACCGATTTCAAACCGGAATATCTGGTAATTCTTGGCACCGGCCTGGGGCG
>PXAI01000383.1 GCA_003567135.1 Balneolia bacterium
GTCATCACGTAGCGGTATTCGCCGGGGATATTCTGGCCAAGTTCCTCAAGCAGGCGATGGGGGAACGTTGTGGTAACGAATTCGCCCGGCTCTACTTTTCTGTAGCGAACGGCCTGATGTCCGGCTACGCCCGGACGGCGGGTATTTACGCGCTCCCAGTTACCGCGCCTCAGCTTCTCAAGCCGCATAGCAGGCGCCGCGCCGCTGCTGATGAATACGTAAACGGGATCCCACGAACGGTTTTCGAAACTGGCCGATATCTCAAGATATCCGTCTTCCGGAATGCGGATCGTATCATAAGGCGGATCGATGAGGATATTTCCATAGCGCAGTTTTTCTTCAAGCTCCGGTTCCGTTTCTGATCCTAACATAGAGAATCCCACAAGCAGAACCGCCGCTGCTCCAAGAAATAACATCATTTTCTTCATTGCAGACATCCGTTTACAAATTTGTATTTATGTCCCGCGGATTATTTAAACGAGTTGATATCCAGCTTAAAAAGATTTGCCGCGTTTTTCCAGCGGATCAGCTCTTTGGTTTCATCGTCCAGATCCAGCTCGTTCATAAACTTCACGTATGATCGCATGCTCGAAATGGGCCAGTCGGTTCCGAAAAGCAGATACTTGGGATCACCCGCAAACTGCATCATATTTTCGAGCTGCTCTTTCATGTAACGTTCAAACTTATCGGTAAAGTCTCCGAGTACCAATCCCGAGAAGTCGGCATAGACGTTTTCGTTTTTGTACACGACCTCCATGCAGTCAACAATCCAGGGATTTCCGACATGGCAGATAACAAGTTTGAGATCGGGATTATCTACGGCCACATCATCAATATGCAGGGGATGCGCGTACCGTACTTTCGCGCTTTGCGAATACGTATCGCCGGAGTGAATCATAACCGGCACATCGTACTCAATCGCCAGATCGTACACCACCTGAAGGCGTCCATCATGCGGATAAAACGGCTCGTATCCCGGATAAAGCTTCAGGCCTTTCACAAGTCCCTGTTTCAAATAATCGCTGATTTCGCGCAGATCCTTCTCCTTGTAATTCAGGTAGCTGATCCCCGCCACTACAAAAATATTTTTCAGATCACGTGTGGCTTCAATCACCGTTTTTGTACTCGGGCGGTGCTCTGTGACTTTATACGATGTAAGCACCAGCGAACAATCCCCCCCGTTTTCATCCATCGCTTCCTGCAGTTTTCCGAGACAATCCTCCACCGAAACAACCCGCTCTTCATGATAGTTATTGAGATGCGTATGAACGTCGATTAACATAAATGGCTCCTTTTGTATTCTGCTTTTGCACTGTTTGAGCCTATAAAATAGAGATTCCGGTTTGATAGCAAAATTTATGCTCCGGATGTGTAAGGATTTTTGATCGAGGGTATTGTAAGAAGAAAAGAGAACAACGTATCCAACAAGAAATAGTTTATGAGCGACAAATACATAAATAAATACCGGATAAAATCGGCCCGCGCGGAATGGTGGGATTATGGCTGGAATGGTGCTTATTTCATAACGATATGCGCAAAAGATATGAAACACATCTTCGGCACGATAAAAAATGGATCTATGAAACTATCGCGCCTGGGCGTAATTACGGATGTCTTCTGGCACGAAATACCAACACGAAACACGGGCGTGGAACTCGGGGAATTCGTCGTAATGCCGAATCATGTGCACGGAATCCTAATAATAAACCGACCAAAATCGCACGCGCCCGGTTTCGTAAAGACGTTGCACGCAACGTCTCTTCAAACCGAAACCCCACGATCCCCAAAAACCAAAAACGAATTCATGTCCACAATTTGCCCTAAACCAAATACCATACCGACAATCATACGCTCTTACAAATCGGCAGTCACGAAACACGCTAACCGGATGGGGCTCATCAATGGATGGCAAGCACGGTATTACGATCACATTATCCGAAATGCCGATGCATTCAATTCCATCTCGAACTATATCATCAATAATCCCGCGAAATGGGAGGAGGGGTTAAAGCGCCCCTGACCCTTCCTAAAATATTCTGAACGACAACTGAAAATTAAGTACCGGCACCAGGTTGTAGCCGGACATACCGTCTCTCAACAGCGCTTCCTGTTCCTGCAGCTCGGCCTGCGTGATGCCGCCGGTTGCGCTCAGGCTTGATTTCAAATTATCCTGATACATCACTCCAATTTCGGCAGAAGCGGTTACGAACCGGTTTCTGCTGAATGCGCGTCCGTAACCAAACCCGATATACGGATAGATATTCCGGGGGAGTTCGTGCGTGATGGTGAGCCCTTCAACTTCGGTGGGATCTATGGTGAGTGAGCGGAAACGGTTATCGGGGTTATCATCAAAAGCAAACCGGTTTTCGCCTTCGTAATAAAATCCGCCGGCTGCGAGATACAGATTTCTGGTGAGGTGCACGTTGGCCATCAGCGAAAAGGTGCTGGTGCTGTAGCTGTTCCGGCCATATTTATTCAGGAGCCCGCTGCTTACGGAGTTGCTCAAATTCAGCCAGCTGTAGCCGAGCCGAATGTGAACTCCGGTTAGCAACTCAGTTGCCAGTTCACCGCCAAATCCCCCTGAACCGGCGCGTAACCCAAATGCCATCCGAACTCTTGTTCCGCGGCTGCGCTGTTTTTCTCTTACAAAATCATCCACCTGCCTGATTGCTTCCGGATCATCCCGCCTGACCCCGTCCGCGATCTGCGGGTTTTGCTGGTAGTAATCGTAAAGCTCCAAATAGGTGCCCGCGCTGTGCAAACGAGGCCGCCAGTAGGTCGATCCGTAGACATCCACAACAGAAACGCCCAGGCTTGAACTCGCGTGAATCATTTCCAGAACTTCGCCGTCGTAGCGCGTTACAATACCGGCATGATTTACATGCGTTGATCCTGAAAAAAAGATCAGATCACCCGGTTTGAGGTCTTCAAACTCAACCGGCGTTGAATCACGCTGCTGATAACGGGAAACTCTCGGCAACTCCAAACCAAACTCCTTAAAAACGTAATATATGTAGCCGCTGCAGTCGAATCCGGAGGGAGTGGTTCCGCCCCAGCGATAGGGAACACCCATAAATGTGTGGGCATAATCGAGGATATCCTGCCGGAGATTATCGGCCTGCGCGGGATCTTCATCATCATAGTTCTTAATTCGGTCAAAGATTTCTGAACGCTTTTCCAACATCTCCGGCTGAACCAGGAACCTGGTATCCACACACTGAGCCGGGAGAGTGAGATCCGCGGAAAAGGCATCTTGTTTCTCGCCGAATTGCTGTGCATGCAGCGAATGCAGTCCAGGCACCGAAATCAACAAAATGAGGAAGAGAACCTTAGTAGCTCTGAGTATCATAGATCCGTTATTTAGTGAGCCATTGATGCCGGTAACACATTTGCAACAGGCCGTGATTGTTATCTCTAATGATGGACTAAAACAACTAATTAGTTATTTCTAAATACCTTGTAATTATACTGCTTTAGCTTTTATATAACAATTAAAACATTGATTATGCGACAGGGGGACTCACATAGCCAGGCACCGTCATTTTAGATGATTCTCTTCCAGACGCTTACACATTTTCCGCTGGATTAACGCCCCGTATTCTCTTACGAGTCCTGATCATCAGAAATTAGAACCCAAACTAAGCCCTACCGGAAAAAAGAGCAGATCTTTAGCTTTGAACTGGAAAACATTGAACGTTGAATATGCCCTGAACACCACCCCGGGCTTTGAGCGATCGGGCTGAAAACGGAAGCCGATGACCGGAAATAAAAAAAACTGGTCGTCGACATCACCTCTGATCAGCGATGATCCCAGTCCGATTTCAGGATAGCCCGGCCCCTGGCCTATGCTTGCCGTGAGGTGTATCGGGATCGTTAACACGTTGTTTGTCGGGCAACTTCTGCCTCTGCAAAGGGTAAACTCCTCATTACTTCCAATTCCTGCTCTGGCCGAAACAAATCCCAGCCCGTTTACCGGAAACTGCCTTTCATAATTCAAAGAGAGCTCTGAAACATCCCCCAAAAAGTTCGCATATATGTGGTTCAGATTTCATTGCTCCCCGGAATTATCCCCGTCCAGGCCGTAAGCCGAATGCAGCGGAAAAAGAATTATCAGAAGGATGATTACGTATTTCATTGGATTAGACAGGTATGTGCATATTCACAACTATCAACCCGTTTTATGAGGATTTGCTCCGGAATGGATGGTTTTAGGATTTGGCAATGAAGACGTGTTTTCCAAAAATCGCCGGGGCTACAGACATGTTGCTCCATCCGGAGCAAGTTCTGCGATCATTGATTGTATCCGGTTATGAAAAAAATCTGCAATTACTGATCGCAGCTCACCGAATTGATTTTGCTGGCTGCGGTGAGCGAACTCAACATTCAAAAACTTGTGCGTCAGCCGGCGTACTCAACACTGGAGCGCAGCGACTTCTTAACACATCACTAATCACAAACCGCCGATCTGCAATCCTCCCCTTCCTACTCTTCGTCTTTGATGTCAACGATCTCGGCATCGACTTCGGCGTCGTCGGTTTTTGGGGGTTTCATGCGTTCGACTTCTACTTTGAATTCGGTGTAGTACATGGTCAGCGCCGCAACGGTGCTCAGGATCGGGTGCGCCACCAGCGCGAGTCCGGCGGCGAGTACGCCTACGTTTACCGGCAGCACCAGCAGAACTGATCCGCTTTTGGAGCGAATTCGTATCTGTTTCACGCTGCTCTCTTTCATGAGTTCCTGGATTTTATCCACCAATTGCTCGGCATTCAGCCTGATTTCTTCAATTATTTTAGCAGCCATAGTTGCCTCCGGTCGAAGTCGGTTTGAATAAATTTTAAATTTCTTTGTAAGGATTTCCTCGCTCACCTATTGTATTACGTAAAAAAGCAAACAAAGGATACAACGAGGAATAAATCATGATTGTCCATACGTACTGTGCATCCACCTATGGTGTTGATGCCCATATCATTAACGTGGAAGTAAATTCTATCGGAGGGTTCCCAAAATACTTTCTGGTGGGGCTTCCCGACCGTTCAATTCAGGAATCGCGCGACCGGATTGAGGCGGCGCTGCACAATTCCGGCTACGAAATGCCGCGCTCCCGGCTGACTATAAATCTGGCACCGGCTGATCTGCCAAAAGAGGGCAGTGGCTTCGACTTACCGATTGCGGTCGGGCTTCTGGCCGTTTCCCGGCAGATTGCCACCGACCTTCTGCCCGATACTGTCCTGATCGGAGAACTCGCCCTTGATGGCAGCCTTCGCGCCATTAAAGGCGCCCTGCCAATTGCGGTGGAAGCCCGCAAACGCGGCTACAAAAACCTGATCGTGCCGTTTGATAATGGCGCCGAAGCGGCCGTGGTTCAGGATCTGAATGTGTACGCGCTAAAGCACATCAGCGATGTTGTAAACTGGATGAACGGCAAAGACAGCAACGGCGCGTTCAATGTGAATCCGGTTGAAATGTTCAGCAACGGCCACGCGCGATATGACGTCGATTTTTCAGACGTAAAAGGCCAGGAAAACGTAAAACGATCGCTGGAGGTAGCGGCTTCCGGGGGACACAACATAATTCTCGTAGGGCCTCCCGGCTCAGGTAAAACGATGCTCGCCCGGCGCCTGCCGACGATCCTTCCGCCGCTGACGCTCAACGAATCGCTCGAAACCACAAAAATTCATTCGGTGGCGGGATTGCTCAAAACAGGGAATTCGCTGGTAACGCGCAGGCCGTTTCGATCACCGCATCACACCATTTCGGATGTTGCCCTGGTAGGCGGCGGAAGCATCCCGATGCCCGGTGAGATTTCGCTGGCGCACAACGGCGTTTTGTTTCTGGATGAGCTTCCCGAGTTTAAACGCAGCGCCCTTGAAGTACTGCGCCAACCGCTGGAAGATGGCCATGTGAGTATTTCCCGAGCGCGGATGAGCGTCAATTACCCGAGTAACATTATGCTGGTGGCATCGATGAACCCATCGCCCTCGGGCGACTGGCACGACCCGGCTGGTCACGGAGGATCTAACGCGGCGCAGATGCAGCGCTATCTGGCGAAAATCAGCGGGCCGATGCTCGACCGGATTGATCTCCACGTGGAAGTCGATAAAGTTTCATTTGACGAACTTTCGAGTAAATCGCAGAGTGAATCATCCGAGGATGTGCGCAAGCGCGTGGTCGTCGCCCGTGAAATGCAGTCAAAGCGGTTTATGGGGATGGGGATTCACTGCAATGCCCAGATGAGTACGCGCATGGTACGGAAAATCTGCCGGCTGGATGAAAGCGGCGCTGCTCTGCTGAAAAAGGCGATTACCTCACTCGGGCTCTCCGCGCGGGCGTACGACCGGATTCTGAAAGTTGCGCGAACGATTGCCGATCTCGGCTTAAGTGAAACGATTCAGCCTGAACACGTTGCAGAGGCGATTCAGTACCGTAATCTTGATCGTCAGGGATGGCTGGGCTGATTCGGAATCAGGTTGTTCGGAAAAGGTAGGCGCCTACGGCAGAGAATGCGGCTCCGGAAATAAGGTACCCGAGGGGGACAATCCACATCATATTGGCAACGGTGAAAAGCGAAATGCCAAGCTCGCGGGCTTTGTGCGCGGAACGGCCATATTCGTACGCCAGGTTAACCGATCGCTCAATGAGGTTGGGCAGATATTCGGGGTTGATCACCGTATGAAAAAAAAACTGAACAAGCGGTGTGAAAATCACCACAATTAGGGTAACAATCATGCCCGATTTGAATGCCTCGGAAAAGGAGAGTCCGGTGAACCGGTCTTCCCGGCGGCTCCAGATAGAGAGCATAGTTCCGGCTCCGATCACAGAAAGGCCGAGAATCGAAAAAACGAGATTATACCGAATATAAATATCATGTACGCCCAGCAGGTACTCGAAAATCCACCATAAAAACGTAAACAAAACGACGATCAGGGCATACCTGATTTCAATCGCTCTGGGCAGTTTTAAGAATTTTCGTTTTAAATCGTGCATGACGGGCATGAAGGCGTTTCCTTGTAACTAAAAGAAGAATCAGGCAACTATTACGGCAATTACTTTTTCCAGACAGCTGTCAATTTAACTATATAATTTGACAGAGACACATTTTATATAAAAACGTTTAACTAACGCAGAAGATAAATTATGTAACTAATATATATCGTCAGCAAAAATCCCCCTTCAATTCTGCTGATCTTCATTTTCGTGCGCATCATTGGCCAGATGATAACGGCCAGAAACAGCATCAGGATCATGTCTGTATTTGTTACTCCTTCCGCCGTAAGGGGATGAGCCGTTGCCGTGATGCCAAGAATGGCAAGCACGTTAAAGATATTTGAACCGATAACATTGCCTAAAGCAATATCACTTTTTTTCCTGAACGCCGCAACCACACACGTTGCAAGCTCCGGCAGGCTTGTCCCTAAGGATACAATCGTTAGCCCGATCACCGCGTCGCTGATTCCTGCTTTAGTACCGATTGAAACGGCGCCCTTCACAAACAGATCCGAGCCTAAAATCAGAAACGCGCCCCCGGCAACAATTTTTATGATGGATGCGAGCGTATTTATCTGATCTTCACTGATGACCTCCTCCAGCTCGTCAGGAATATCACCAATGTTGTACCCTTTTCTTATCAGCCTGATCTGATAAATCGTTAATCCGGATAGCAGCACAACTAACACAATTCCCTCGGGACGCGATACAAAACCGTTTAGCATCATCAGAAAGAAAATGACGCAAACCGCCACCATAATCGGCATTTCAAATTTGAGTGTACGCGAGTCGGCAACAACCGGCCAGATTAGCGCTGTGGCGCCCAGAACCAGCGAAATGTTGGCGATATTTGATCCCGCCACGTTCCCAACCGCCACCGACGGATTCCCCATAAACGCCGCCTGTAAACTAACCACAAGTTCCGGCGCGCTTGTTGCCAGAGCCACCAGCGTGAGTCCGATAATCAGCGGAGATATGCCCGTCCGAAGCGCGATGGCCGAACTTCCCTTAACCAGCCAGTCGGCTCCAAAATAGAGCATCGCCATCCCGGCCGTAAAAAAAAGTATGTCGATTAACATCAGGGCGTTCTCTTTTTCGCGGTTATTTCGCTTTCAGAATATCCTATCTGATCTTCAGCTTTTTCAGCTTGCTTTGCAGCGTGGTTGGCTTCAGTCCCAAAAGCTCGGCAGCGCCGTCTTCTCCGTAGATTTTTCCATTTGTAAGATTTAGCACCTGACGCAGGTAGTAGCGCGTCATGTCGTCAAATGACAGAATTTCTCCTGTCTCTGATGGCGAAAGCGGTGAGGATTCCGTTTCAAACAGAGCCGCCTGCGACCCTTCTTTGCGCAGTGAAAGGCGAA
>PXAI01000098.1 GCA_003567135.1 Balneolia bacterium
CAGCTTCAGGATGGCGTATTTGTACACGTGAAAAAAGAGATCAACTCTGAAGTGCCGATTCACATCCTGAATGTGAACACGTCTGATCAGGAAGATTTCTTCACCACGCCGCGCACGCTGATTGTAGCGGAGCGTCACAGTGACATTACTATCGTGGAAGATTTTGTCGGACTCGGCAAAAACCGCTACTTCACCGGATCTGTAACAGAAAGTATTCTGGGCGATGAATCGCACATTACGCACGTGAAAATTCAGCGTGACAGCAAGAACGCGATTCACATCAGCCGTACGGCCGCATATCAGGGTCGCGGGAGCAATTATAATTCCTACACCATTTCAATCGGCGCGGCACTTTTCCGTAACGAGCCCAAAGCATTAGTTGATGCTGAAAACGCACACGCAACGCTCGATGGCCTTGTTATGGTAACCGACGATCAGGTTTCTGATACGCACAGCGTTATGGATCACCTGAAAGCTAACTGTACCAGCCATCAGCTGCATAAAGTAGTTGCGCTTGGCAATGGGAAATCCGTATTCAACGGAAAAATCTTTGTACGCCAGGATTCGCAGAAAATTGATGCGTTCCAGGAGAACAGAAACCTGCTTCTATCACAGGATGCAGAAGTGTTCACCAAGCCGCAGCTTGAGATTTTTGCGGATGACGTTAAATGTAGTCACGGCGCGACCATCGGACAGCTTTCACAGGATGAAATGTTCTATCTGATGAGCCGCGGTCTTTCCAGAGAAGCCTCCATGGAGATTCTTACCTATGGTTACGCTCTGGAAGTGATTGAGAATCTTCCGCTGAAATCCGTACGAGATCAGCTGGAAAAGAAAATTTCCGAATTAACACGACCATCAGAAACAACCGCACATATCCCGGGATGAGTCAGGCAGCGATAAAAACCGAAACCGTTCACAATCCGGATCAGATCCAGAAGCAGTTAAAGAATCTGAGGGATGATTTTCCGATTCTCAGCCGTAAAATAAACGGCAGAGAACTGGTCTATCTGGATAACGCCGCTTCAACGCAGCTTCCAAAGCAGGTGATTGAAACCGTCAGCGCGTATCATGAATTTCATCATTCAAACGTGCATCGCGGAGTTCACACCCTCAGCCAGGAGGCGACCGATTTATACGAAGAGGCCCGTGAGCAAATCCGGAGTTTTATCAACGCACCTTCTTTAAAAGAAGTGATCATCACAAGCGGCACGACCGACGCCATTAATCTGGTGTCGCGTTGCTACGGTGAGCCGAGGTTTGGAAAAGGGGATGTGATTCTCGTTTCCAACATGGAGCATCATGCTAATATCGTGCCGTGGCACATGCTTGCCGAAAAAACCGGCGCGGAAATGAAGGTGATTCCAATCACCGACGAAGGCTCCATTGATATGGACGCTTATCGTGCTCTTCTCGGCCCGGATGTGAAGATGGTAGCTGTGAACCACATTTCCAACGCGCTCGGTACGATCAATCCCGTTAAGGAAATAACCGATCTCGCACACAAGGCAGGGGCGGTAGTGATGATTGACGGCGCTCAGGCTGTTGGACATGAACTTGTGGACGTACAGGCTCTGAACTGCGATTTCTACGCATTTTCTGGCCACAAAATGCACGGCCCGACTGGAATCGGAATTCTCTACGGCAAGGAAGAACTGCTTAAGGAAATGAAACCAAATCGCGGCGGCGGGGATATGATCCTCAGCGTTTCGTTTGGTGAAATTACCTATGCCGGACTTCCCGCAAAATTCGAAGCCGGAACGCCGCCGATCGCTCAGGCTATCGGACTCGGTGCCGCTGCAAAATATCTCAGCGGCCTTGATCGTGACCTGATGTATCAGCATGAACAAAATCTGCTGAAATACGCCACGGACAAACTGAGCAGCGTACCGGGACTGAGAATAATCGGAACATCCCCGGAAAAGACTTCCATTGTCTCTTTTGTGCTGGATGGGGTTCATCCGCATGATATAGGCACGATTCTGGATGAAAACGGGGTCGCAGTAAGAACGGGTCATCACTGTGCGCAGCCGGTTATGGAGCGCTACAACGTTCCGGCCACCACGCGCGCTTCCATGGCTTTCTACAACACATTCAGCGAAATCGACGCTTTGTACGATTCGCTTCTGAAAGTAAACGAGCTTTTTGATGTTAACCAGCCGAACTAAAAACCTCTATCAGGAACTGATTCTGGAGCACAACAAGAAGCCCAGAAACTACCGCGTTCCGGAAACATCGAGCCATCAGGCAAAAGGGCACAATCCCCTTTGCGGTGATAAGCTGGATGTATACCTGAGCGTAGATGAGGAAAGTTCAACCATTTCAGACGTCAGCTTTATCGGAGACGGATGCGCGATTTCCAAAGCATCCGCCTCGATTATGACGACGATGGTTAAAGGGAAATCCGTGGAAGAGGCTCAAAGCCTTTTTAAGATGTTCCACGATATGACCACAGGAAAAGAAACTGACGTAACCGAAGATCAGATTCCAAGCCGGCTGCGCGTATTTGCCGGAGTTAAAGATCTGCCGGCACGCGTAAAATGTGCCACATTAGCCTGGCACACGCTTGATGCGGCTCTTCAGGGTGAAGAGAAGATATCAACAGAATAGCAGAGAACAGTTACCGTTATACGGGCTGAAGATTAAGTAAAAACATTGTGATTTGAGATTATGCCAAAAATAGCTGAAATAGAAAGAACACCGAACCCGAACGCGATTCGATTTGTACTTCGCGAACCGATCTCGCAGGGAATTACCAGATCGTACGAAAAAGCTGAAGAAGCGGAAAAAGATCCGTTTGCAACACAGCTTTTCGCGATTGATAACGTGATTTCCGTTTACTATGTGGATCGCTACGTAACCGTTACGCAGGATGGCGGAGCTGACTGGAACGAACTGCTTCGCAAACTCGCGCCACCAATTCGTGAAGCCGAGCCAATCGGACAGCTCGAAACCGATGACGAGGAAATTCACGTCAGCAAGGAAGCTGCGGGCGACCCAAGGCTGACCGAAATTAACAACCTGCTTGATGAGCAGGTACGTCCGTATCTGCTTGCAGACGGCGGCGGATTGAAAGTCCTCGGCCTGGAAGACAACGTGCTTAAAGTGCACTATCAGGGTGCCTGCGGTACGTGTCCGACGGCAACGACCGGAACGCTTTACGCCATTGAAAGTATGGTGAAGCGCATTCATCCGGAAATTGAGGTCCATTCTGTTTAAATAGGATCTCAATCGAACGCAGAAATAAACCAAAGATTTAGTCATGGCCATTACAATCAGCGAACGGGCAGCAAAACGAATTGATGAAATTCGAAACGCAGAGGAAGCCGGGGATGCCAAACGGCTCCGGATTGCCGTAGTTGGCGGTGGATGTTCCGGCCTTACCTATAAACTGGATTTCGAAGAGGAACCGGAAGAAAAAAATCCCAAGGATCAGGAGTTCGAATGTCTGGGCAACAAAATCGTTGTAGACATGCGGAGCTTTTTGTATCTGGCCGGAACGCAGCTCGACTACACCGACGGACTTAAGGGGCAGGGATTCCATTTTATCAATCCGAATGCGACCCGAACCTGTTCATGCGGTGAATCTTTCGCAGTCTGAATCTGAAATCGTTTTATGGATATTATTGAAAACAAAGTAGCCAAATCGGGACTTATCACGATTGACCTTGAGAAGTTCGATGCACAGCAGGAAATTGTTTCTTTTGATCTGAAGGATTATCTCCATATGGAGCTTATTCTTCGGGAAAAAGAATTCCGCACGGCGCTTGATGAAACCGACTGGTCGCAGTACGAAGGCAAAGCAGTGGCAGTATTTTGCTCCACGGATGCCATTCTTGCGCATTGGGCATTTATGCTGGTCTCTTCAAAGCTTTTCGGAATTGCGGCCCGCGTTCATTTCGGCACACCGGAACAAATCAGATTTCAAATGATCCGGGATAATCTGAGAACACACGACTGGTCGCAATATTCCGGGAAACGCATCTTACTTAAAGGATGCAGCGACAAAGAGCTTCCTGCCGGAATTTATCTTGAAGCGCAAATGCATCTTCAGCCGGTTGCGGATCGCGTGATGTACGGCGAGGCTTGCTCGTTTGTGCCCGTTTACAGAGCTCCGAAAAAGACCAAAGCATCAACCTGATCGCCTATGCCGGAATCTTCTGTCCAATCAAAAAGGATTCTGGTTACGGGAAGCTCACGGGGAATCGGCGCGGCCATTGCTGAAAGGCTATTAAGCGACGGGCATCAGGTAACAGGCACAAATTACAGAACAGATTTTCCGGAGAGCATATCCTCGCACACATCTTTTCAGGGGATAAACGTCAATCTCTCTGATTCGGCAGAAGTAAAGTCAAAAATTGCGCCGCTTTTCTCAGGATCAAATCCCCCTGATGTTCTGATTAATAATGCAGCCATTTTTGAAACGGTTCAGTTCGAAAATCCGGATGATGAAGAATTTCTGGAAGGATGGAACCGGCACTGTAACATCAACATGCTGATTCCGGCTTATCTCACCCGGCTTGCTCTGAACAGCTGGGTTCCCGGCAGAAAAGGGATCATAATTAATATTTCCTCAAGGGCGGCTTACCGTGGTGAAACGAAAGATTACGCGCCTTATGCCGCAACCAAAGCCGCATTAACAGGACTCACGAAAACGGTTGCGCGCGGTTACGGCAAGGATGGAATTACGGCATTCACGATTGCACCCGGCTATGTGGAAACTGACATGGCCGTCCAAGCCATCAAACAATACGGGAAAGATGCGGTTACGAAGGATAACACTCTCGATGATATCATTCCGCCGGAACAAATCGGCGAGCTTTGCTCTGTGATTGTTACCGGAAAACTGAGCCACATGACCGGCACCACGCTTCACATCAACAGCGGTTCATATCTTATCTGAAATTATAATCTGAATGATATCCCACTTTTTATCCGTTGTTTCAGTTCGGATTGCTTATTTTTCACGCATGAAATCACATCCAATTATAAACTCCCGAATAGCCTGATGAATATTGAAAGCAGAAAAAAAGATCACGTGAATCTGTGCGTGTCAGGCAACGTGGCTTATACCAAAAGAACCGGATTCGAGCACATCGATTTCATTCATAATGCACTTCCTGAAGTTTCCTTTGATGAGATTACTACCGAGGCCTGGATTTGTGGTAGGGGCTTTGATTTCCCACTTTTTATATCATCCATGACCGGCGGCTACGCCAAAGCGGGCGCGGTTAATGCGGTGATTGCATCCTTCTGTGAAAAAAATAATCTGCCGTTCGGAGTCGGGAGTCAGCGTATTATGCTGGAAAATTCTAAAACCATTGAATCTTTTTCAGTCGTGCGGGAAAAGGCGCCAACCGCCTTTATTGCAGCGAATATCGGCGGCGTTCAGATTGCTGGCGGCCTCGACAAAAAAAGTATCCGTCTGCTAATCGACTCGATCAAAGCGGATGCCATCATCGTACACCTGAATCCGCTGCAGGAACTCATGCAACCTGAGGGAGACCGCGATTTCCGGGGAATACTCTACGGTATACGGAAACTGGTTGAAGATGCCGGTGTTCCGGTCATTGTAAAAGAAACCGGAGCCGGGATTTCTGCTAATGTTGCAACCATGCTTGCAAGAGTCGGGGTGGAAGTAATCGACATTTCCGGAGCGGGTGGAACTAGCTGGGCAAAAGTTGAAAATCAGCGATTCAGCAAAGAAGATAATATTTTTGATGACTGGGGGATCCCTACCGTAGAGTGCCTGATTGAAATTGGAACCATTCAGGAAAGAAAATTCGGAGTAATTGCATCGGGGGGAATTCGCAGCAGCCTCGATATTGCAAAAGCACTTTGCCTCGGCGCCAACTTTACGGCCGTAGCCCAGCCAATCATCAAAGCGGTAATAAACGGCGGCGAAGAAGAGCTTCAGCAGTTATATGACAGATGGAAAAAGGATCTGAAAACAGTGATGTGTCTGCTTGGCGCTCTGGATATTGAAAACCTGAATCCCACCTTGCTGCGAACCCATTCTTCAACAATTTAAGTTCGATACATTGTGAACACGAAAACAGACAGATTATCAGCCCTTATAGAAACCGGGCTTCAGCGAACAGAAATACCGCAAACACCAAAGAGCCTCTACGATCCGATACGCTATATTTTGCACATGGGCGGGAAGCGGCTGCGTCCCCGTCTTGTTTTGATTGGTTGCGGATTAGCCGGCGGTGATCCTGAAAAAGCCGTTCCGGCCGCCATGTCGGTTGAGCTGCTTCATAACTTTACGCTCATTCACGATGATATTATGGATCAGGCGGAATCCCGCAGAGGCAAACCTACGGTTCATATGCGCTGGGACACATCTGCTGCCATTCTGAGCGGCGACTCCATGTTTGCGCTCGCCATGGCGCAGCTCGATTTTTACACGGCTGAAAACGGGTTTACTCCGGAAACCGGCCTTCGACTTTACCGGGATTTTTCCCAGGCGAGCATTACCGTTTGCGAAGGCCAGGCGATGGATATGGATTTCGAGGCGTCGCTTGAAGTCAGCCTTGACGATTATCTGGAGATGATCCGCTGTAAAACGGCGGCCTTAATTCAAACCTCGCTTACAATGGGCGGCTCAGTTGCAGAGGCTGATGAGGAAACGATTCACGAACTGGGACAGATTGGCCTCGATGCCGGAATCGCGTTTCAGATTCAGGATGACCTGCTCGATGCCACCGCCGATCCCGATAAATTCGGAAAACGAAAGGGTGGGGATATCTACGAAGGCAAGAAAACATGGCTGACAATTCAGCTGCTGAACCGCCTGAGCGGAGAAGAAAAATCGAAGGTTGAACAAATTCTGCAAAATCGCGCGTCAACTGCGCAAGATGTTGAAGGGGTGATCCGTTTGTATGAGGAACACGGCGTAATATCTGATGCCGTTGATGCGATAAAAAATCGTTATATTTCCTGCTTGGAAAGATTAGACCATTTTCCCGATTCCACGTTTAAAGATGAGATCAGAATTCTGATGGATAAGCTGACGAAAAGGGAAAATTGATTATCAGTCATTATTAAAACGTACATTTAAATTAGCCCGGCCTTGAATTTCAGTATCAAGCTCTCTCTCTTTCTCCTTTCAGTCATCGTCCTTTCAGCCTGTACCTCTAGTTCACTGATTCGCCCCGGCGACTCTCTCGAAGTTGCCTTTGATAAAGCGATGGATCAGTACGAGCGAGAACGCTTTGGTGACGCCGCACGTGCTTTTGAAACCGTCATTTCTGTCGGCAGAGGAACCGACATCGGACAGCGCTCCCAGTTTCTGCTGGCGGAGAGCTACTATAAAGACAGGCAGTTTATTGTTGCCGCTTCAGAATTCCAGCGCTATCACAGCTTCTTCCCAAGATCAGAACGCGCCGCTGAAGCACTTTTTATGGAAGGACATTCGTACTATCGCCTGAGTCCGCGCTTCAACCTAGATCAGTCTGATTCTTATCGCGCTATCGAAACTTTCCAGCTTTTCCTGAGCCGTCACCCGTCATCCGACAAAGCATCCGAGGCGGCTGATTACATCGATGAACTTCGCGACAAACTTGCCCGTAAACAGTTTGAAGCCGGCGAACAGTACCTCAGGCTCCGCCATTTTGAAGCCGCCGCTATCTACTACGGTCTGGTCGTGGAGCGCTTCCCTGAAACAAAATGGGCCGAAATGGCACTGGCAAATCAGATTAACGCCTACAATCTTTATGCTGAAAACAGTGTAGAAGCAAGAATGGCAGAGCGTTTTCAGAAAGCAATCGACTCCTATGAAACCTATATTCAGCTGTTTCCACGCGGAGAAAACAGAGAAGATGCCGAAGCTTTCTACGATCGTGCTCAGCAGGGATTTAGCCGGGCTTCCCAGCAGGCTCAGAATTAAGGGTGTCCGGCAAAACGATCAGAAGGACAGGAATTTTCGGGGGATCATTTGATCCTCCCCATAAAGGACACCTTAGTATCGTAAAATCATGGATCAGAGCCGGAGCTTTCGACCGGCTGATGATCATTCCGGCGATGCTATCCCCGCACAAAAAAACCGGATATCAGGCTTCTTTCGGTCACCGAGTCGAAATGTGCCGCATTGCCTTCAGCGGTGTACCTAAGGCAGAGATTTCTGAAATCGAGAAAGACCTCCCGATCCCCAGTTATACCCTTAAGACGGTTGACGAACTTATTCGTACCTATCCTGAAGACGACTTTTTTCTTTGCATAGGATCAGATTCACTTGAGACGATTTCATCCTGGTATAAATCAGATCAGCTGCTTGAGAAAACGGGGCTTATGGTAGCACAAAGGCCGGGA
>PXAI01000314.1 GCA_003567135.1 Balneolia bacterium
AAGTTGCGCAGGGATTGGATCTGGCTTACACCCGCCAGAGAATACGGCTCCAGCTGCAACAGCAATATGTGGGCGACACCTACTTTGCGGATGCCGGTTATGTGCCGCGAACCAACTTTTTCCAGCTTGAACCCACACTAACCGTCCGGTTCTACCCGGTTGACTCCCCGATTGTTTATCACGGATTTCAGGCGAGTGTGGAGAGTTACTTCACGCCGGATAATTTCAGCCTGAATGAGCGGGAAACCAGCCTGGGATACTTTTTCAGTTTCCACAATCTTAGCCAGATCGATGTGGTATTGTCTCACAATTTTGTGGAGCTTCAGCGCGATTTCGACCCCACCAACTCAGGCATCGCCTTCCTTCAGGCGGGAACCGAGTACAACTGGGTGAATGCGTTTGCACGGTTTCGGTCAGATTCCCGAAAAGTGATTCGATATTCGGCGGCAGCGGGTGTTGGCGGATTTTATAACGGGAACCGTACTTATCTGGAGGCCGACCTCAACTACCGGTACCAGCCCTATGGCAGTATCTCGATGTTTGTATCGTACAACTATCTGGATCTGCCCGAGCCGTGGAACCAAAACTCCTTCTGGCTGATTGGCCCCAAACTGGATGTTACCTTTACCACCAATCTCTTTTTCACCACGTTTGTGCAGTACAACGAACAGCTCGACAATCTGAATATTAACAGCCGGTTACAATGGAGGTATAGCCCCGTCTCGGATATATTCATTGTCTATACCGACAACTACTTCCCCGAAACCATGGCTGCCCGCAACCGGGCCGTGGTGTTTAAGATGAACTATTGGTTTAATTGAGGGCGGCGGTTAAGGACCAGAAACTTTGGTGTAGAGAGTATTCAACAATACACCTGTAATTGCGTTACTGATGAGTAGAAACTATATTCAAACAATCTAATCCATAAAACCAATTTCTTGAATAATCTAAACCCCATATTACAGCTTCGTTTTATCGGCGATCATATATCACCGGGAAGTTTCTCTGCCAAAGAGTTGGGGCATTTATTGATAGAGATTCAGAAATCTGTTTTAGCCATTGCCGGAATTGTTGAAGATGTTGATGAAACAGATGCGATAAGCCTGAATGAGATCAAAGCAGAATCAGCCGGATTCCATTTTTATTCGAATCAGCCGCCTATAAATGCTGCCAGTATACGGTTGATTAATGCTGTGGATAACAGAGATTTTTCAGGGTTGCCGCGAAGCTCGTTTGAAGGAATAAAACAAATATCAAAACTTGCCAGAGAGAAAAAGTGTAACGCAGAATTGAAAAACAGAACCAGACACACATCTGTTACAGCAACACTTAAAGAAAGTGATCACCTGATCTTTCCTGAGGATGTACTTCTAGAAGATGTCAAAGATTTTTACGGTGAAATAACAAGGGTAGGCGGTGCAGAACCAAGGGTACAGTTTAAAACCTTTTCGGGCAGAAAACACCACGCGGATATTTCTAAAGAGCTGGCCAGGGAAGTTGCCAAGAAATTATATCAAACCGTTAAAATGAAAGCTGAAGTAAGATGGATAGCTTCATCAAACGATTTTGTTGATATAAAAATAACGGATGTTGAGGATTATGAAGTAAAATCAAATGCCGGGCTTTTTGAGGAGTTAAGAGAGACGCTGGGGAGTTACTCTGAAAAGTATGGTTCGGATCTGGAAGGGTTAATAAATGACTAACAGTTTTGGCAAAATCAAAAATTGTCTGTCTTGACAATAACATAACAGCTTTTGCATTAAGAGACGATGCACATCCGGATGATGCGGATAAGGTTATAAGGGCAAGAGCACTTCTCCGCTATCTTGATGAGCAAGAAAAAATTATATTGCTACCAACCCCGGTGATTACCGAATGCCTCTGGCCTGTTGAGGTTCATGCAAGAGAGCCTGTACTAAACGTAATTAACAAATTTATGATTGGGGTATTTGATCTGGCAGCATCTGTAAAATGTGCTGAAATGATGCATGCCATCACACCTGACGAAAAAGAGTTCAAAGAAAAGATGGGGATTACAAAAGCACAAATGAAGTTTGACTATATGATTGCGGCCATCGCCATTGTAAATGAAGCGGAGTGCATTTATAGTGAAGATGAGGGGCTGAAAACATTTTGTGCCGGGTATATCGATGTACGGTCAATGCCTCCGGATTTACCGGAACAGGGAAGTTTATTTGACAAGTGATGAAGGACAATTATGGTCTCGGAGTTTCTCCTTGAATCTCACCTTTGGCTTTATTCCATTCTGTGTATGATACGGTTCCTTCCTTTACTGCTTCATTTCGCCTGGCAAGTTCCTCGCCATGCCATTCAGGTGGGGTATAATCCGGTGAAGATGAAAGATCTTCCCATAGTCTCTCCATGAGATCCATTTTTTCGGCAGTGGATAGTTTATCTATGGTGATTGATTTACTCATTGCTGTATTTAATCTGCTAATTTTTTAATTATATGCAAGAACGATTCAATTGCTCAATGATTTGCGGGGTTTTACGGGGGCTATTCGTTTGGGTACCCCATCAGGCAAGGGATTGCAACCCCTTGTCGTGTATCAGGCCAAATCCCATTGCTGCTCATGTTAATCCGTTTCTTTGGTGGTAAGGTTAAAGCTTTGTTTGATTTGGTTTATGAGAGTCTTGGCTTCTACTTTTGGAGCTCCCATTTCTTCCAAAATCTGTTTTGTGTCTGGCGGATCTGCTTCCATCAAGTCCAAAAAAGATTTTAGATCCTGCTCTATTTCTTTAGGAAGTTCAGCCCGGTCTTCTCCAGTCAATGTTACCGTAAGCCTGAATACATCATTCTTGTGTTTGTTAATTCTTTCAGAATGAACCGTTTTCCCACTTTCTCTTTCTGCCGTTAAGTAAAACCAAATTCAGCCAGATAATGATCGCAAGCTGCTCCGCCAATTACAATGTAGGAGCCAGAATGTTCACTGAAAAATTCCGAAAATGTATCCAGTCCAATCATTGCAGCACCCTTTCCAGCATGTATTCGCGTTCCATTTGAATCCGTTCATTCTGGTCTTCCCTAAAACAAAGGTACAGAGAAAGAGGATCTACAAATTCATCTTTTGAAACCGAAAATGGATCATAACTCCAGATTTCAACTCGTACATCCCGCTCATTATAAATAGTTGGAGAAATCTCGCCCCTGTTTCGCAGATCATTAAATACTTTTGCATCCATCGCCAGCGACTCTATGTTCCCAGTGCTCATATTAGAATAATAAGACAAAGCCCCCATTCCGGATACTTTGGTGTGCTGTACATTGTCGATATCTAAAACCCATTCAACTTTCTTAATTGGAGACTCTAAATAGTCTTGCACCGATTCCCAGATTTTTATTTTTGATTTATCAAATTTCAAATGTTTAGAACGCCCTCCAACAATGGAGCATGCTCCTGCATTTTTCAACTCTTCAGCACAACGCCCAATGGTTTTGGGACTATATTCAAAAATATCTGCAATTTCCTGAAAGTTCCGTCCCTCAATAGAGTGCAACCACAAATGATAAATGAGCACACACTGCGTAGAAGGTGCAAAAGTATCTGATTTCACCTTTTTGATATTTTTCTGTTCATTCAAATCCATAAACATAAAAGGAATAAATAACTGCTTCCCCGGCACAATAAAAGCCATTCGTGATTTTATAAGTTGTTCTTTCAGGTAATAGGTAATCTCATCAAATACCAATATCGCTGGTTGCTCAAATGCAGATTCAATCTTTGGTACCTGCTTTTGAAGCTGACTTGGTGTTGGAAGTTCTTTCCCTTTTGGTTCCACAAAAACTACTTGGTGTCCATAAAACTCAGATGGGGTCATTTTATACCCCTCCTTGATAAATAATGGAAGTCTTTCCAATGAGCCCGAAGCAAAACCCAGCTCTTCGGGTTCTTGTCCTGTTACTTTTCTGATATATGATTTAAAATCGTTCACTTTTTCGTTATTGACATTAATATTTTACAATGACATTCCCTATGTCAGTATAAAAATTTTATGTCATTATACCTATTCATTGTTTTACCCAAGCTTATCTAAATAACCTTTCGTCTCTTTTTGAACGTCAACAAATTCACTTTCCAGTTCCTCATTTCTTGTTGAACTCCAGCTAAAACCCTTGTACTGTTCACTCGGGCCAGCTGGCCTGTTGGGCATTACCAAGGGGGCTTTGAGAGCTAGGTTAAATTGAATAATCTATTGTATTTGCATGGGAAAATTAATTTTCCCACATTTCGAGAATAATGATAATAAATTCGGAATCACCTTATTAAGGGCTAATTTTAAATTTTGAAATATGCATTGCGTGATTACTATATTAATTGTTAAGTTGGAACTTAACTAATGTTTGGATTGTTTAAATTCAATCCAGATGCAAAATGTATTCAGGGTTTTGTTTTTTTATTGAAAACTTCAGGTAAGTTGAAAAATGTAGATGATATTAAAACAAAAGCAGCTCAGTATAGAAAAGTACATTCAACTATCGCGCGTTGTGAGAAAACTCCATTGCGTTTATTAGCTGAGACTGACTCAATTGGGCATGCAAACAGTGTTGATTGTAATCTGTACTATATAAGAGATACTTCAAAAGGAGTTAATATTCGAGTACCATTTGTAGTATGCGAAATTGGAGATCATAAATACGCCATATTTTCTCATTATTTCCCAAAGGATAAAACAGATGATGAAAATAGCCATTTTGAAAAAGCTTGTGAGAGGCTAGAATCATCTTGTGAAGATTTACAAAAGCAACTAAACAACAAAATAGGTAACAATGAAAAGCTACTTCCCATTTCTGAAAGGTTACAGCAAGGATGACAAACATATTGCTGAGGCTCTAATAAAGGATCCTGATTTTCGGGCAGAGCTATATGTGAGTGAAATTGCTGACCAAATTTTAAAGGTTTTGGATAGAGTTGGTCTTAATACAGCTGATTTAGCACGCAAATTAGGTGAATCTCGTTCATCTGTATCTCAAAAACTAAGCGGCAATCCCAATATGAAAGTTGTAACATTATTTCGATTAGCAGATGCAGCTGGCCGTACCCTACCTTTGCCTGTATTAGAAGAATGTAGTTTCAACCAACTTGATCCATATCAAAATGTGGATGAGATGAAACAAATATCAAATGATCATACTATCCTTGGAGAGGCTTTTCTTACGATTCAATGCAAAGATGAATTAATAGTTGAAGAGTATCATCCTATGGAATCAAATTCTGTAGTTAATTTTGAAACAAACTAATGGTAGAAAAAGAACTTCATTACCGTTTAGAAAGAATAGTACCTTTAAATTTTGAGGTTATTGAACACTCAGAATTTAACATATTAGATTATTTAGGTAGTTCTAATGTTCATTATAATTTAATAGCAAGTACGATACCAAAAGTAGATGACGATACTCTATTTCTAGATTTAGAATTAGATTCTCAGCTAAAATTAGATGAGAATCAATATAAACTCTATAAAATTAAAATTAGATATGTTTTTTCTATAAAAGGTATTAACAATTTTGTTAATGATGGATATTTGGAAATTCCTCGTAATTATAAAATTACCTTTTTCAATATGTCTTATTCTGCTCTCAGAGGTATTTTATTCGAGAAGCTATCCCCCTACAGATACAAAGATTTACTACTCCCGATGATTGATTCCTATCAAGCAATCCCTGATGATCACAAAATCAGGATTCCATATCAGGAAGATAATGAAGAACTAAAATAGAATTAATTAAAGGGGCTTTACCAATGAGGCGTTGGAGACGAAGTTAAAACCAGATTTCAGATACATTCACATAAAGAATTGTAATGCATAATATCTACTTTTTTGAGTGCATCAAGAACTTCCTTGCAAATTGATTGGGCATTGTTAATGTAATATGGATGTTCTTGTATTCTAGTCGGTTTTTGAAGGTGAGAGGCATCATCTGAGAATTTATATATTTCCTTTCGTTTTGCCTCCTCCTCAAACAACAAGTCCAGCTTACCTTTCCAATTACCACCACTTGGCTGCCTAAATCCGAGGTAAGCCTCCAATAACTTTCTGAGCAAGTTTGGGCTTGTATAAGCTTCATGAATTGTCGAGTTCTCATTCTCTGTAAATTTGTAGAGCAGTGAAAAAATAAATTGGTATTCAGATTTATTAATACGAAGTAAATGAGGAAGATTCTCGATTTTGCTATGGTGATAGCCTTGGTCATCTATGATCCTTGAAATCCAATAACCTGCATGATCAGTTTTAAAATTACTATTTCTATTTATCCACTCGTCTTTAATCAGTAAAAATAACTCATTATTGTGAGTAGATACGAATAACTGTTTGGCTGTTTTAAGCCTTTCATTGATTAGAGCCCATACCGAGTACACGTGATTACTGTCTAAGCTTGAAATTGGATCATCAATGAATACTATTGTATCCTCCAGTTTCTGATCGTTGTCTTCAAGCGAAACCAAAAAATATGCGAATGTTACAGCTGTACGCTCCCCATCACTAAGATTTGTAGCGGCTACTCCATTTCTGCGAAATTCGAAAGTATTCTCCGTAATTGGAAAGACCTCTATATGACCCTCAGGTAAAATTAGTAATAGTATTTCATTTAACTTTTCAACCGCTACTGAGCTTCTTCGTATTTCAGCCTCAAGTGTAGATATTTTTTCAGTGCAGGCTTGTTTCAAACAGGAATATTTTTCTAATAACGCATCATACCAATCCTGTTTTTCCCCGTGACTTTCAAAATCAAATGACTGAATCAATTTAGCGATGTAATGATCTTCTAACTTGCTTTTTGATTCAGAAATTAAGGTAGAAGTATTATTTGTCAGCTCGTTTTGCGTGCTATTTATAGCTTCAAGATTCTCCCAATGTTGCTCCCATTCTTCTGTACTTGGCAATTCGATTTCCAGGTTAAGTGCTTGATCAAGGTTATCTTCAATCTTTTCCTGTAAACTGCTTCTCAGAGTTGCAAGTACTGAAACAAATTTCTGACGCCAAATCTCTAATTCTTGAACAGTTTTTGAATATTCCGTTCTTAAATGAGGATAAATAGAACTTTGTTGTGGTATTGTATAATTGATTGATTCCGGTATTTGGCTCAACAATAAATTTACATCTGCACGAAGTTTTTCTTGTTCCTTATCAAAATGACCTCGCAAGCTATCAAATATTGATTTCTCAATGTCTCCTCCACAAAAATGGCAGGTATCGGTTTCCTGGTGGAGGTTCAATGCTGTTCTTAACCAGTTTTCTAATTCAGAGTTTTCCTTTAAAGCTTGGATCGCTTGATTCGTTGCAGTTCTTGATAATAATTCGTGGCACTGGCTTACATACAAATTGAAATCAGGTAGTACCGGTTTTTGTATAGCAATGGATTGATAATCACTGGCAGTTGCTAACGTTTTTTTCAGATTTTCAACTTGTTCCTCATCCAGCAAGTAGTTTGGTGAATTAACTCTGATTCTGGGTAATGTCGAATCTAGGTTTCTCCTATCATATCTCCCTCCAATAACTTCATTGATAACTCTGGCGGTAGAAGTCTTTTCTCCATCTAATAATTCTTTGTGATTTTCCTTCTTAGATTCTACTTGCTGAACACTAGCATTAATTCTTGAAAGCTGGCGTTTTCTTTTTTCAATCTTATGTCTCAGATATTGAATATTCTCACCTAAAATATGAACAGCCGGTGCATTGTGATCGGTGGAAAAATTGTTGTTAATAAAATCACGGTTGAAAACTTTTATGGCTAAAGGAGTAGATTCATCATTAGATTTCCATTCATAGTTTACATCGTCATTATTTTGAATTAAGCTAACAAATTCACCTTCAATTCCATCTGGAATATCTGAGCCTCCCATGACTGCAAACATACGGGATAAGGTAGTTTTACCTGAATAATTCCAGCCGTATAGAAGATTGAAACGACAAAAATCCCCAATCGATTCTTCGTCCCAAGAAAAACTTTTATAACTACCAAAATTACTCGCAGTTACTATTTTTCGAACTTCTCCCATCTATAACTTCCCCCTAAAGTTCAAACACGGTAAATTAGGTTTTAAATACTGTATTTCATTTTTTGTTTTTTTACCTGAAATAAACATTACATGCTCCCCTCCACAACCCGCACTTCCTCCTCACTCAACCCATACAATTCATACACCATCTCATCAATCTCGCGGTCGGTTTGGGCGATTTGAGTTTTTAGCTCATCCGCGTTGGCTTTTTGTTCATTGAAGTACTCCATCCATTCGGCTTCTTGTTTGAGGGAGAGGGTTACCTTTTTCTTCTTCAGCTCGGCCAGGA
>PXAI01000239.1 GCA_003567135.1 Balneolia bacterium
ATGTTTCCGTCGTTTACCGATCTGCGGTGGAGTATAAACAGGGAGTCGGTAGTGCGAAGCTCGGGAGCTGCAAAAACGGTGGCACCTTCCGAAATTAGCTCGGAATGCCGGAACCGGCCCTGATCCACAATTTGCCAGGATTCTGTAAACCGGGTTAGCTGGCGGCGCGCTTCCGGGCCAATCGTGAACCGGTTCGTTGTGGCGTCAAAATCGGCGACGGCGGTAACGATACTCCAGTTTTGAGCTGATCCGGCATACTGACGCGAAATCTCTGAAAGTTCGGCTGCCGCAAACTCCACGGAGTCCTGTGCAGAAGCGGAATTGGTTCCAGCCGATACCATCACAAAAAAGCAGATCAAAGTAGAAATGATTTTCCTCATACGGCCGGCTCCTGTTTAGCTTTAAGCGGGATTTTCGCCGTAAACCGGCTGCCGATTTTCTCGTTCGATTCCACCGAAATGGAACCACCGTGCTTGAGCAGGATTTCTCTCACATAAGGGAGTCCGAGCCCGGTTCCCTGCTTCTGGCGGTGATCTTTAATCCTGTAGAATTTTCTGAAGATTTCCTCCTGATATTCCCTGGAAATCCCGTATCCATAATCGGTTACTTTAATGGCCGCCATGGGGTTTTGAGCATCGGATGAATCCAGTGAGAGCGAGATATCTATCGTTCTGTTCTCCGGGCCGTATTTGATGGCGTTTGAAAGCAGATTTCTGATCACATCCCCCATCAGCTCGCGGGATGCGTAGCTCTCCGGAATATTTTCGTCGATTTCCAGATTGAATGCGAGGTTTTCCTTAGTGAGTCCGGGCTTCATCGTCTGGCAGATATTCTTCAGAAGGTCCGGAAGGCTGAATTTCTCCATTTCAATTCTGGCAGAATCGGCCTCCAGTTTGGCAACTTTCAGGAAGCGGTTGATCAGATCGAACATCTGGTTTGAACCTTCGAACATCACTTTGTAAAACTCTTCTGCCTCTTCTTTGCTCACTTCATCATTGAGAAGCATTTCCGAAACTCCGCGAATTCCGGTCAGCGGATTGCGAAGTTCGTGCATGATAATATTGATCATTTCGGTGCGCATCCGGTCGACTTTCCGCTCCTGGGATATGTCGTGAAGCAGCAGCTGGCCACTGATAAGCTTATTATCACGATCCCTGATTTCAACCTTGTGTAAATTGAAAAACCGCTCCGCTTCACCGGGAAGAATCACGTTCAACTCGCCCGATTCACGATAAATTTCCAGATGTCTGCGCCTGGTTTTATCCTCTTTTTTCACCGAATAACTCAGGTTCCGGTATCCCATCAGCTGATCAAGGTTTAATACCGGTTGATCCTCAGCAAGCTTTTCGAGTAGCTCTTTCAGGCGGACGTTCGTGAACGTGAAAGCGCCAGCGGAATCAAAGTTTGCGATCATATCCGAAGCGTGATACATCAGCAGCTCGTTTTGCTGCTGCTCTTTGATAATTTTTTCGGCATTTATCTGCTGATAGTGAAGCAGTTTCTCGCGAATGAACTCCATCTTCGAGGAAACGGCCGAAAGTTCCGGCAGCGAAAGCGGTGTAAATGGCTGATCAAATTTGTTATCCGCGAACGGCTCCACATCAGAAATAAACTGATCGACCGGTTTTTTCAACTGACTGAAAAGTCCCCAGGCCACAAAGCCGATCAGCAGAAACGCGGCGCCTGAAACCCATAATCCCTGGATAAAAATCTGCCGGCTCGGCCCCATAATACGCTCCGGATCGACATAAAACGTGTACATGCCCTGAATGAGCCCGAACGGTGACGCTACCAGAAGGCGCCGGCCATCATTTGTTTCGGTAAATCCAATGCGCGTAAGGCTTTCGTATGAAATTCGCTCCGGCACATTATCGAGCTCAGAAAGCCAGGCGCCATCGGGAAACCAGAGTACCTGTTCTGCCCCAACGCCCAGATTATCGCTGAGCAAAAGCTGGTGCAGATCGTAGGCATCAAACAGTGCCAGCACGGCAAATTCGGCACCACCGGCATTCAGTTCGCGTTCAATCAGAAAGCGCTCGGTGCTTACATCCCAGGATAATCTGGTGGCGTCGAGAGTGCGAAGCCTGCTTACCGTGGGCTGATTCATTTCAGGATTTTCATCGCGGTAGCCGCTGCGCCTGAATTCAGCAAATTCGCCCGACTCCTTTTCCACCACCCGTACAACCAGCAGTTCGCGCGTTACCGCAGCAATATTGGAAAACGTGATTTCAGAAACTTCAGGACCATCAAATACCCGGTTTTCAAATTCCTGCACCGAGGCAGCCCAGCTGTGAATCAGCGTTTCTGCATCACGGATTTTTTGCTGCTGATATTCAACGATGAAAGAGCGGCGGTCATCCAGAATCGCCTCCTCATAGGCAGGCCGGATACCGAGCCAGAGCAACGCAGAAACCCCAACGAAGACAATGAATAAAACGAATAAAAATCTAACTGACAGCGACATGCTGTTTCCAAACTGTAATGTCCTGGTTTTGGCGACAAACTTAATTTGAAATATACAGCTTAGACAACAGAATATATATTCGAATTACTTTTAGCTCAGTAGGTTAGTATTAAAAAGATTGAAGTAAAGGAATTGCTGTCGCGGGTAAAAAATAATGAAATACCCAAAAAAGTTTGACCCAATCGCCCCTCAACCAACCATTTCATTTATCAGCGCTTACGCTTGCCTGCTAATCAGCTAAAAATTATTTTAGACTCTCATTTCCGAATCATCACGCTAAATTTCCTGATCCCATGAAAAAAACAGGGCTTGTTTTCATCGTCGTTTTAATGGTTGCCCTTTCCTGTGCCGGGCCGCAGGAGCATCCTTATGAAATGACCGACCGGCTGAATTTCTACAACTGGTCGTATTACATCGCCGATGAAACCATTCCGGGATTTGAGGAGGAATTTGGCGTGAGGGTCAGATACGATAATTTTTCCAGTAATGATGAGCTTTTGGCCAAGCTTCAGGCCGGTGGCAGCGGATACGACCTGATCGTGCCAAGTGACTACATGGTCGAAATTATGATCCGGCAGGGTTTACTTGAAGAGCTCAACTTTGATAACATCCCGAATATCGAAAACATAAATCCCCGGTTCAGAAACATGCCTTTTGATCCTGAGGGGCGCTATTCTGTTCCCTATCAGTGGGGAACCGGCGGGCTTGGCATAAACACGCGATATGTGACCGAAGAGGTAACCAGCTGGGATGTTTTGTGGGATGAGCGCTACCGAAACAGGATTTCAATTATCGACAATATGCGCAGCGGCCTGGTTCCGGCGCTTATCAGGCTGGGGTATTCGATTAACACAACCGATCCGGATGAAATCAACGAAGCGCGGGATCTGATGATTGAGCAAAAAGAGCTCGTGAGAACCTACTCCAGCGAAACGTATATCGACTTGCTGAAGTCCGGCGACATCTGGATCGCATACGGCTGGAGCGGCGATATTTATCAGGTAGCGCGGGAAAATCCGGACGTGATTTACGTAATTCCGGAAGAAGGAACCTACGTTTGGGTGGATAATATGGCCATCCCGAAAGGCGCCCGAAACCGCTACACCGCCGAGAAGTTTATCGACTATGTGCTCAGGCCCGATGTCGGAGCCGGCATCTCGAACTACACGTGGTACTCAACACCAAACGACGTGGCCAAACCGCTGATCGAAGATCACATGCTCGAAGATCCGGGTGTATATCCACCAGATGAAGTGCTCGAAAACGCAGAATTTCTGCAGGATGTAGGCGAAGCAACGCGCCTGTTCAACCGGGCATGGAATGAGGTTAAATCACACTGATTTTTCAAATTTACTGCAGGATCAATTCCACCCTGTAATGTTTAAACATGATGATCATGAAATCCGCCGGTTTATTTTTGAGTTGGATGATTCTCTTATCGATGAGCACTGAGTCGCTTTTAGATTAGGATACCTTCCATCTGTCGAAAAACGGCGTGACGATAGTTTGCACCGGTGCGGAAGTCGGTGATTCGGGCGAAATAAACGGCATCACATACACCAAACGAACACGGGATCAGATTACGCACGAAAACGCGGCCACCACGTGCACAAGCGGCATCACTGATATGAGCGAACTCTTTATGGTTGACCTGTTTGATGAGGATGATGAAAACCGAGCCAGTTTCAACTATGACATCAGTAACTGGGATGTATCTTCAGTGACCGACATGAGCGCCATGTTTGCCATTGGTTTCGGCGAAAGCAGTTTCAATGCGGATATTGCAACATGGGATGTCTCCTCGGTAACATCGATGCGAGAAATGTTTCAGGGCGCAAACAGTTTCAACGCAAATCTCAGCCGCTGGGATGTCTCATCCGTAACCGACATGAGCCAGATGTTCTTTGGCGCCGAAAATTTTAATCAGGATTTAAGCCGCTGGTGCGTGAAGAACATCCCCGAAAAGCCGGAACAGTTTATAAACCTGTTTTATCCCGAAGATAAATTGCCGAAATGGGGATCGTGTTCATGGATTGATGATTGATTACGGATTATTGGCTATTGGGGTATCGAAGAGTTGCGGGGGAATAAGAGTTGCGGGTTTCGGGTTGCGCGTTTCGCTGATTTTCGAATTCAAATATCATCGCCCATTGGTGTCATCCCGCAATTGGGCTGTTTTCGATACACCTCTTTTGCTACAGACGTGTTGCTCCATCCGGAGCAAGTTCTGCGACCGGCGGTGATCTTCGAATCCGAAAAAAATCTAAAATCACTAATCGCCCATCACCGATCTGAAATCCATCCCCTCTTCTAAATTGCGTTTTGTTTTTTGCCGGGCTTTGTGGAATTTCTTTCACTGTTTTTTTCGGCTGTTTATCAGGTTACTTAACATTAACTCCTGCTCATGTTTTTATCATCCCAGTTGCGATTTTTTTCAGCGCTATTTGTCTTTCTTTTTCTCTTTTCATCTGAGATTTTTGCTCAGGTCACCGGCGAATTTCATGAACGGTATTACACCGTCAGCAACCCGAATGGCGTTTATGGTTTTCAGGAATATGCCAGCCCCACATTTCAGCAGGATATTGTCTCGCAATCAGATACGGAGACTGTAATTAGGGTTCGAACGGCTTTAAGGGCGCCACAGCAAATGAACAGCACTTTTCCGGTGACCGGGCTGAGTGATGATTTTGACCAGTACCTTGGCTCCACACGATGGATTCAAAGCGATGATTCCCGTATCGCAGAAATTGCTGATCAGATTCTGGCGGATCATCCTTCGGATAATCTTCATGATATCGTATATCAGGTTATGGTTTGGAACGCCCGTCACCTGCAGTATGGTGATCCTTCCGGTATTCATGATGCGATTTACGCGCTCGAAAACCGTGTGGTAAACTGCATCGGGTTTGCGCATCTGCCGGCTGCAATTTTGCGTCATTTGGGCATTCCGGCGCGCGTAGTCCGGACTTTCGTGTCGCGCTATCCGGGATTTTCGCGGCATTACCTGCTCGAAGTCTACTATCCGGAAGAAGATGTCTGGCTGACGCTCGAGCCGCAAACTGTTAGTGCTCCGTTTGATTTCAACGTATTTTTGTATCACGATTCTGACTGGAACCAGCAAAAGCATCTCGAAAGCCGTGCGTTCAGCCTTGATCCGCAAACCACCGTCAGACTCGGAATGCTGTCTGATTTGCCGGAAGTGCACGAAGCCACCCAGCTTGATCGTCCGGAGCCCGAGTGGGCCAGATCACGGCGGGTGATGGGGACGAGCGCAACATCACACGGAAACCTGATGGCCGGCCTGAGTTACGGGCTTAACATCCGGGCAGGAGATTATCCCGGAAGCACCCATGGCGATAACCTGAAAATTCAGATCTGGGAGCAGCAAAATTCGGGCGCCTCGCTCATTCAGAAACTGAATCCTTCTGAAGATATCGATGAATCATTCACGCTGAATGAACGCTATTTTACACGCCGCATGCCGCTCAGGCTTGCCAGTCTTGTTACATCATTTGGATCACAATACGGGTTTACGCAGGCACCTTTGGCTATGAGCGATCGTTTTCTGGTAATTCGTTTGAATGGATACACCTATCAGGTTGCTGATCCGGCAGCTCATAACGGTATACGATTTGTCAATGGCCCGCTCGTAATTTATGAAAAACAGCAAGATGGCAGCTGGGAATATCAAAGCACGTTTCGCTATCCGGATTCCTGGTACATCGACGGTAATGCGGCGAAAGGAGCGTTTACGTTTTCGCCGGATGGATCACTTTTTATTGCTGGCGCATCATCCCTGATACAGCTTAGATTCTCGAATAACCGCTGGACGCCGACCATTGCAGCGCCGAGAAACCCCAAAGCCATTTCACAGTTTGAGGACAGAAATTCTGTGTCAATTGCCTTAAACGAGGCTGGCGGCCGGCTGGTAATCGGCGCATCGGGTGAATTTCAGGAGGGCCGCCACGATCCCTGGGAGCCGGAGGATTCCGGTTTTATTGAGGTCTTCAAAAAAAGCGGCAACAGCTGGGAAAGCGCCGGAATTTTCAGGCCCGAAGAAGGCCATTACGGGGATCAGTTTGGGTTCAGCGTTGCCATATCGGGAAACCGTATTGTGGCCGGGGCTCCGTTCAATAACGCTCAGGGAGCCGAAGCCGGAGCGGCTTATGTTTTTGAGGAGGATATTTTTTCGGGCAACATCACTGAGCGAGCTGTATTGCGTGCTCAGGATACTATCGCAGAAGATCAGTTTGGCGGCCGGGTCCTTATAGACGGGATGCAGGTTTTTGTAAGCGCACATCAGAAAGCAACCGCTCTGGCAAACCGTGGCGGCGGCGCCTACCTTTTTGAACTTGAGCCGGGAGGTGAGTGGGCTGGAAAAAAGCTCTTTACTCCGGGCAGGGAAATCAAGAACAGCTTCAGCAGAGGAATGAATACGCACCTGATCAATGCGGGATTCATGATGGGCTTCTGGGATGGACAGTTGATTCTGGGTGCACCCGGCAACTTCACCTGGCCCGAATACACCGCAAACAGCTACGGATCGTACTACTTTTTTGATCTCCCTGAAAATCCGGGGCATCCCCTTATGGTGAATGCCGACCAGCCCGTAACAACGGTCATTCAAAACATCGCCCCCAACCCGATGTTTTCTGCAGCGAATATTCACTTTGAAGTTTCAGAGCAAAAAAATATTACGCTCACCGTGCTGAACCCAAATGACAGCAATTCATACACTCTCTACGAAGGCGAACTCTCCCACGGCACGTATCAAATCAGGCTGGATACGCTGACCCTCCCGAAAACAGAGCTCCGGCTAACCCTCGGGTGGGTATCAAAAGACGGAACCAAATATTCAGATCAGGTATCATTTTTAGTTCTTGATCCGGATGAGGATGAGGTGTTTTAATTGGCTGTTGAGGTATCGAAGAGTTGCGGGGGAATAAGAGTTTCGGGTTGCGCGTTTCGCTGATTTTCGAATTCAATGCCAGCGGTCCAATCCAAAAGAACCCTAAAAAGGGTTCAACACCAGTAACCCCGCATCGCATGCGGGGTGTAAAGACCGCAAAGAACACGCGATCCCGGCGGGATCGAACAAGATGGCGCGACGAGAATAACCCCGGAGCCGCCCCCGAACCCTTGGAGCGTTTTGCGAAATGAGGTGTTTGGGCTCCTTTCGTCAAAACGCTCCAAGGGTTTCGCTTTCAACGATACAGATCGCCCTTCGGCGTAGCATTAGCCCATAGCACCACCTCGCCTCGGGCCGTTTTTCTCTGGTCTCGCAGCCCCCGGGTTGTGATGCCCGCGCTTGCGCTTGGCCATCCTCACCCGGGGCTACTCGTGTTCGACCCGCTCCGGGGTCGGTTCTGCGACTGGCTATGATCGTCGAAACCAAAAAAATCTCAAATCACTAATCGCAAATCGCCGATCTGCAATCCGGCCCCATCGGTACGCTGATAAACGGTTGCACCATCTCAGCTCGGGCCATTTTCCTACCCGTCTTTCGCATTGCTACAGACGTGCTGCTCCATCCGGAGCAAGTTCTGCGACCGGCGGTGATCTTCGAATCCGAAAAAATCTCAAATCACTAATCTACGGTTCCAATTATGGCTGGGCTAAAGCCACAGCCCAATTGAAGGGTATTATAAACAACCGAATTTCTGAATTTTCGAATCATCAAATAATCCCCCATCTCACCTTCTCACATCTCCCTCTCAAGTAAACTCATCCAGTCCCGTTTTTTTGTTGGCGCCGCGGAGGATTTTGTGGGCTTCGTCGTGGGCGTCGTAGGGTTCGAGGTGCATGGTGATGATACCGTCG
>PXAI01000150.1 GCA_003567135.1 Balneolia bacterium
AATAGTTAATCCGCTGGTGAGTGAGCCGTTTTTGGCGACGGAGATTCTGCCGGTTTCCTCGGAGACAATCACCACAAACACGTTATTAGTTTCGCTAACGCCTAGCGCGGCCCGGTGGCGCGTGCCGAATGTGGCGCTGATGTTCGGATTGTGGCTGATCGGCAGATAGCAGCTTGCGGCTACAATACGGTCTTCGCGGATAACTACCGCGCCGTCGTGCAGGGGCGTTTCTTTATTGAAGATAGTTACGAGCAGCGAAGCCGAGACTTTAGCCTCAATTTTCTGCCCTACATCCACGAGATCCTGAAGCGTGTTGGACTTTGAAAACACAATCAGCGCGCCGGTTTTTGTGCGCGACATCGTTTTTACGGCTTCAATTACTTCATCAATCACCGTTTCGGATTCCGTGTTTGCAAAGAACCGGTCGAAGCTGGTGTTTTGTCCGATTCGGTAAAGCAACCTGCGGATTTCGGGCTGGAAAAGAATAATCACGGCCAGAATCCCCACTTCGGTAATTCGCCGCAGAATGAAATTGATGGTGGAAAGATCCAGAATGCTAACAACCGCGTTAACCACAAAAATGGTAACCAGCCCGATAAACGCAGGCACGGCAAATGATCCTCTGATCCAGGTATAAAGATAGTAGAGCACAAACGCGATAATCAGCGTTTCCGCGAAATCTTTTATCCCAAATTCAAGAAACCCTATCGGGATCACTTTTTTATCCGTTGTTTAGGTTAGGTTGTTTTTTGTAATGCCTGCAATATACGAACAGAATCGACAGCTTCACGAACATCATGCACGCGAATTATTGAGGCGCCCTTCATCATGGCGTGGTAGTGTAACGCAATGGTTCCGGCCAGACGCCCGTCAACAGGACGATCGTTCAGCAGTTTACCGATCATCGACTTTCTGGAAACGCCTACCAAAACCGGATAGCCCAGTTCCACGATATCCTCCAAACCGGCAAGCAGCTTCAGATTATGATCCAGCGTTTTTCCGAATCCAATTCCCGGATCGGTGTAAATTTTCTTCACGCCCTGCTCTTTTGCAAAACTACACTGCGTTTTCAAAAAAACTGCCACTTCCTGCAGGACATCATCATAATGCGGATTATCCTGCATCGTTTTGGGCATCTCTTTGCTGTGCATGATTACAAGATCAGCATCATATTCCGCGCAGAGTTTTGCTTTTTCAGGATCGAATCTCAATCCGGAAACGTCGTTCACCATCGTGGCTCCGCAACTGAGCGCGGCTTTGGCAACTTCCGCCTTCATCGTATCTATGGAAAACTGAATTTCAGGAAAACGCTTCACGCCCGCTTTTATGACCGGTTCAATGCGTCGGATTTCCTCCTCAGCCTTAACCGGATCACTTCCCGGCCGCGTGGACTCCCCGCCGACATCAATAATTGACGCGCCCTCTTTTACCATCTTTTCGATGTGCTTCAGGGCGAAATCGGGATTGTTGTACAATCCACCATCCGAAAAAGAATCCGGCGTTACGTTCAAAACGCCCATCACCCGAATTGCGGATGCGCTGTCAGTATTTTTTGCCATAACTATATTTACGAAAAAAGGCCACCAAAATCGAATTGACGGCCTTTCCTGATCTTACAGATATCAGTTTCGATGTCCGGCTCAGCTCCAGTCTTCGACGATATCTTTTTCTGTTTTCTCTTTATCAGCCCATTCGTCGGCGTCTTCCATCGGATCTACGGTTTCGTTGATCACGCGATCATCCCACTTTTCGGCCAGACGCTCGTTCCAGTCGATGTAGTGTTCCCACTTTTCAGGCACCTCGTCATCAGGGAAAATCGCCTCAACCGGGCACTCAGAAACACAGGCATCGCAGTCAATGCACTCGTCAGGATTGATCACCAGAAAATTTGGCCCCTCCCGGAATGCATCCACCGGACAAACAGACGCGCAGTTGGTATATTTACAATTGATACAGGGTTCAGTTACAATGTACGCCATGACGCAAAATCACTCTTTATTTAATAAAAATTTCTGCCGGATAATCACCGGAAACGAAAGCACAAATGTAGGGTTTGTGCACCTAAAACTCAATCTAAATACAGGGAAATACGTTCCCGGCCGCCACATTTATTCCTCATAAAAGCATGCGGCGAATCAGGATAAATATTTATTCGGGATGATGGAAATTATTTACGGATGATTGGCTCAAGAACGCTCAGCGATCCGTCGTTTTCAGCAGGATCAAGCCCGAGCAGTCGGCACATAAATTCGTAGAGATGTACCGTCTCAAACGAATCAATACGGTTTCTTTCAGTGATGTCAGGGCCAATCCCAAGGAAAAACCCGTGCATATCTTCGTACTTGTTGTCGTAGCCGTGCGTTCCGGCCAGTAATCCGCGACGCTCGTAAAACGATCTGCTTGAAATTGTCCAGCCCAGATCTGCGAGCATGATGATATCCGGGATTCTGTGATGATCACTGAATCGGAGCCTTTCAGGAAAATCTTCCTTGTAATACAAGTTGAAGTTCAGCTCATCTTCGTAGGCTTTCAGCTGATTGTAAACGTTCTCCCGTTCACCCTCAACCGGCTGCATCATCACCACCGGCGACCAGTTTATTACGTTCACATCGTCCAGATCAATCAGGTCATCCAGCAGGATGAGCCTGTCGTCGGACAGATCGATCATACCGTGATCTGACGTGAGAAGCAGGTTCACGTTCGGCCATTCACCGATGCGCTCCAGTTCCTCAATAAGGTAACCTATTACGCCATCGACGTAGGTGAGCGCGTCAAGAGTTTCCTCAGTGTACGGACCATGACTGTGGCCGCGCGAATCCACGCGGCTGAAATAGAGGGTCATAAAATCGGGCCTCTTGTCGCCGCCCATTTCCAGCCATGAAACCAGTGAGTCCACTCGGGCTTCGTACGGCATCCCGCCATCGTAGTTGAACCAGCGTGTTGGGCGGTGTCCGGCAATTTCCGCTTCCGAGCCGGGCCAGAACATGGTTGCAGTGCGCATATCCGCTTTTTCGGCCGTTACCCAGATGGGCTCGCCGCCGTACCAGCGCCCGTCGCTGACGGCAGAACGATCCGAAAGCCTGAACCATCTGTCCATTTCAGAATCATACATCGTGTTGGAAATAACGCCCGTATTTTCGGCGTAAAGTCCGGTTACCAGCGAATAGTGGTTCGGAAACGTGGAAGTCGGGAAAACGGGAATCAGCGATTCGGCGTAGGTTCCGCGCGTGATCAGGCTGTCGAGCACCGGCGTACTGGTGTGCTCCAGATAAGACGGTTTCAGCCCGTCAATCGAGATCAGAATCAGCGGATTTGGACTATTGTTTTCATTTGGCTGACATGACAAAGATGTTGCAGCAAAAAGTAATATGACTAAAAGAAGATGGTATCGAATTGAGTTCATGATAAAACTGGCTGATTTTAGGTTTGAACTAATGTATAACTTTTCCCCGAGATCCTTTTGGAGTTTGACGTTTTTTAAAATCTGGCAACATTAATTGCAGAAACAGGGGTGTTTGGAGAAAACGATGTTTTCATGATGACAACGGATATTTTAACACAAATACGCCGGCATTATGGCGCACACAAAATGTTTAAAAACAGACCTGTATGGACAGGGCATGCCCTGTCCATACAATGCCTGAATTGATTAAATGACATTTCTAAACGCCGTTTTCACCCAGATCCTGATTTCTATTTCTCAGCAACCGGCCTTCTCAGTAATCCTTTCAGAAAATGCCAGATCGTGAGCGCCGCAACGCGGGCCGTCTGGCCATCGCGATCGAATTCGGGATTCATTTCGGAAATATCCAGCGAAAGCACTTTGGGATTCGCTCCGGCGCAAAACGCGGCGTGCAGCCAGAGGTCGAGGCTGAGTCCGTTCGTGGCAGGCGCACTGACTCCGGGCGCCACCGACTGATCCAGAACGTCCATATCCATGGTTACCATCACGTCTCCGGTAAACCGGCCGTAAATTCGCTCGATCAGCAGCTTGCTTACCTCACCCGAAAAATACCACTCGCAGTTTTGCTTTTGCAGATATTCATAGTGCGCCGCGCTGAGGCTGTGACGCTGCAAACCTGCAACCACGTATTTCTCACAAAATCCGCCCGAATGCTCCAGCGCCTGACGAAACGGCGAGCCCGAGTGCGGCTTGTTTTCCTTCAGCGGACGCACATCCGCGTGGGCATCCCAGTTCAGAATCTGTACTTTTTTTTGGGATTTGATGTACCCCGAAAAATGCCCGAACGCGGTTTCGTGTCCGCCTCCCAGAATGACCGGAATCTGCTTTTGCTCCAGGCAATCCGAAACCCAGTTGCCCAGTTTTTCCTGAGCCTGATCCAGCGGAAGCGCGTTTGCATCGAGATTTCCTTCATCCGAAACGTTGGCCATAATCGAGCTGAATCGCTTGATCTGCCCCGGATCGGGCGTGAGTTTGTACAGATATTTTCTGATTTCATCCGGTGCCGCAGCCGCGCCAATTCTGCCGTTATTTCTGGCCACGCCGTTATCCGAGCAAAAACCGCACAGCCTTATTTTCGGGGATGATCCCGTACTGATCAGATTGCCAAACCGGGGATCGTTTTCGGACGTTTCAGGTTTCGCGACTTTTGCAGGCTGGAATGAGCTCATAATTCAGGATTTATTTCGGTTGTCGTTTCGCTTTAATTAACAAAAATATTCCCGCTCCTAAAACACCGGCTCGATGATCCGGCAGATCTCTTCCATAATTTCCTGATCCTTCTTTCCGAATGCCGCGATTTTGTGCGAATCAATATCCAGCTCTGCGATAAATTCGCCGTTTTTGAATACCGGAACCACAATCTCCGATTTCACATTGATGCTGCACGAGAGGTAATTGCTCTCCTTGTTCACATCGTCGATCACGAATGTTTCGAGCGTCTCGGCAGCCTGCCCGCAAATTCCTTTTCCCAATGGGATGTAAATATGATCGGTCTCATCACCCACGTACGGTCCAAGTTTCAGCATGCGCTCCTGAGTCGGATCCACGATATAAAAACCGACCCAGTCGTAGGCATCAAGTTTTTGGTTGATGAGTTTGCAGATATCCAGCAGAATTTCGTCGCGTGTTCCGCCTTCGTTTACGCGTGATTGTACCAGCTGCGGAAGCTGTTCAAGGTTTGAGTTTGACATTTTTTTCTGTGATTTATGATTGATTGAATTTCGCAAAACGGAGCAACCGCTCAAGTTCGTTCAGCCTTTCCAGCCGCGCCAGCCTTGTTTCCTGATTTCTGAGCAAGCTGATCCACTCCCCGGCTGATTCAAATTCTCCGGCTGAAATCAGCTCGGTAATCCACCAGGAAAATATCCCGAAATGCTCATATCTGTAATAAGGGTACTGTTCAGCGAGGATTAATTCAACAGCCTGAGGCGGTAAAATATCCTTGTTCATCGAACTGAATCGCTGCAGCCAGGCAGGCCAGAGTTTTTGGGGGATGTTTTCCAGATCCGGCAGATTTTCATCGTATGAGATTGAAATGGTGTGCATCCATAATTCCTCTGATCTGACATCCCGCAGCCAGCCTTCTTCAATTTCATCGCAAATTACCGGATCTGAATGTTCGCTTTCGGCCATCCGACGGGCGTCACATTCCAGCGATTTCAGCGAATTCGATTTGTCTTCCAGAGATTCCAGATATTCAGCGACTTTTTCAGCATTTCCTGATCTCAATTGAAGCACTGTCCATCTCGAAATCCAGAATTCAGTAAGATGATTTTCCTGTAACAGGTTTTCCAGAATTTCCAGCGCAACGGCCTCGTTCTGTTCGGCGAGCGCCAGCCTTACATCATCCAGCTTTTTGGAAACGGGGTGCATCCGCAGCGGACACTTTTTATCGAAAACCGAGAGCGCCGCAAAAACCTGCGCTGAAACTTCGCGGTCGCGTTCATCTACCGGAACGGTTTTCAGCCATTCGTGCCAGCCATCAACCAGCGTTTCCCAGTCCGATTCATACGCGTTTTCGAGAGATGATCCCCCGTAAAGTGCTTTAAAATTGGAAACCGGAAATTCCCGAAGCAGCCATCCCGTAAACGATCCGGCCAGTGCGTAGCTGAGAGGCCCGCTTTCGCGGTAAAATCCAGTCGGACTCATCAATCTGCGCATGAACGTTGCATCCGGCCACTCATCGGCAGCAGCCACAATCTGGTCGGGCATCGACGTGCGAGAGCCGGGCGTTTCAAGGGCAACGGCGAGTCCTTCCACCCAGCCCGGCGACAAACTGGCATTAAGCAAAGGCAGGCCAAATTCCCTGCTGACCACGTGCACCATTTCGTGTCGTGCTATCCGCTCAGAAACGGGCTGATGAACGTGCATCTGCCCCATCCGGTTCCAGACCGGAACGTAGCTTGTATGCCCGGCGCCGGTCAGCCGTTTTTTCTGCCAGGCGTGGCGGTAGAGAAAAACGTGCACGTCATCCGGTTCGGTTTGAAGCGTATCCGAAATTTCGGCCAAATGAAAACGGTAGAGCAAAATCTGCCGGTTCAGTTCACGCTCCGGAATCCGGCTGTCGGCGTGGATGGTGAGATTATCTTTGGTAACGACCGTGCCCAGCCGCTGCGAAATTTCCTCCGCTGTGGAGATTATTCCGGCACGGCTCAGGTTCATGTAGCCGGTAATGAGCATCAGCGCGAAAAGCAATGAAAGCGTAGTGCCCGGTTTCGTGGGCGGATTGGCCATTACCCAGAAGAGGCCGGTCCACGCACCCGTAATCAGGCGGAAGAAAATCAGGGATGGGTTAAACACGACTTCATCATCGTAGAGCGGTCCCGGCCAGTATCCCCAGATGTGATTGAAGAAATATACCTGCGGCAGGATGTAGAGCTCCGCAAGCAAAACAATGCCTGAAAAAAAGATAATCAAACCCACAGAAAGACTGAAGGGATAGCGCGATATCTGCCGGAAATAGCGTCCGGCGGCGTATCCCAGCGCGGTACTGAACGGCGGGATGAAAATCCAGAATGCGATTCCGTCGAATGAAAGGCATCCGGTAAACAGGGCTCTGATCAGCAGCGGAAGCGCGGCCAGAAGTACGATCAGTACGGTAGCGAGCAGTTCACGAAAATCCGGTGATGCCGATCTCGACGCGCGCCATGCACCGATAACTGATCCCATGAAACCGATTATCGCCGCTGACAGAAAATGCAGTTCGCCGGCAACCGGAATAAATGCCAGAATTATCCCGGAAAGAAAGATACCGGCCGGAAGCAGTTTACCAGAGTTGAACAAGGTACCTTACTTCTTGAACATCGTGCTGAGCACGAACCAGATGTTTTCCTTACGCTCTTTCAGCCTGCGCGTAAAATAGGGCAGCCACATGGTGCCGTAGGGAACATAAACGCGCACATAGTAGCCTTCACCGGCCAGCTGCTTGCAGGTATCGAGGCGCATTCCGTAGAGCATCTGGAACTCAAACCTCGCCGGGCCGATACCCTGCTCATTCGTGTATTCTTTAATCCAGTCGATAAGCAGGCTGTCGTGCGTGGCCATTCTCGGGTACGGCGTTTTTTCGAGCAGAATTTTGGCGTATTCCTTGTATGCCTCGCGAATCGCCGACATTTTTTGCAGAGCAACGCGCTCCGGCTCGCTGTAAGCTCCCTTACAAAGGCGCACATCCGCCCCGATTTCAGCCAGTTCCGGAATATCTTTTTTCGTGCGATGCAGATACGCCTGAATTACAACCCCCACGTGGCGGCCATATACCGCATGTGCCTCGCGGAAAAGTTTGAGCGTCACTTCCGTGTAATCCGAACCTTCCATATCAATCCGCACGAACTGATCGTTCTTTTTTGCCACATCCAGCAGGCTGAAAAGATTGTCGCGGCAGTACGTGTGATCAATATCGAGGCCAAGCATCGTAAGCTTGATCGAAATACTTGACTGGATATCCTGCTCATGAATCCCGTTCAGAAGATCTATGTAATGATGAAGCGTTTCGTCAGCGGTTTTGCGGTCTTTCACGTTTTCACCGAGAAGATCCAGAGTAACCTTGATGCCGCTTTCGTTCAGGTCGGCCACTTTGGGGATGGATTGTTCAAAACTTTCACCGGCAACGAATCGCCTGGCTAAGGCAAAAGGGAGTTTCATATCACGTAATGATTATAATTTGAAAAAGCAGAACACATCAGCGAAAACAGCTTCGCGGATTACAGTCGGTCAGATTTTTTAACCCGG
>PXAI01000040.1 GCA_003567135.1 Balneolia bacterium
TCGTAGATGGATACAATCGGGAACATGTAGGCATCATCTCCGGGCTGGGCAATGTAGTTCATCCGGGCGTAATCCATGATGGATGGCGTGGTTCCGTAGCGCTCGGTAAACGTGCGGCTGCGGAGACTGTCGGTCGGCACCATGCCGCTGGACTTCATATTGTGCGGCAAACCGAGCGTGTGGCCCACTTCGTGTGCAACCACATACTGAACAAGGCGTCCCATAAGCGAATCCGGCATCGGGAGGTTTCTGGCGCGGTCATCCACGGCGGCGCCCTGAACAAAGTACCAGTTGCGAAGCAGGTTCATTACGTTATGATACATTCCGATGGAAGATGTGATGATCTCGCCGCTTCTCGGATCGTGTACGTGCGGGCCGTAGGCATTCATAATTTGCGACGGATACCAGCGGATGGTCGGATACCGGATATCCTCTGGGCTCCAGTCAGGATCTTCCTCGGGAGTTGGTGCCATTTTGGCTACAATTGCGTTTGAAAATCCGGCCTGCTCAAAAGCGGGCTGCCAGTCAACTACGCCCTGTTTTACGAACGGAATCAGCCATTCGGGTGTGGCGTAGTCCACATAAAACGTGATCGGCTTTTTCGGGTCACTGATTTCTGATTCAGGATCTTCCTTTTCAAGCCGCCAGCGTGTAATAAACTGCTTACGGTGCGCTCTGTGCTCCGGACTGCTGAAATCGACCGTCGAAACGGCAAAATATCCCACGCGTTCATCTCTGTGGCGAGGCATCATCGGTTCTTCCGGCAGGAGCATCATCGAGTGATTCATTTGTACGGAAATGGTTCCGGTATTCCACCTGCCGGGAACCCGTTCGGTTTCGAAGGTGAGCACGCTTCGCACTTCCACGTTTTCAGGAAAAGTACGGGCGGATTCCACAAAACTGCGCGAAGGATCGAGCCTTCTGGCTTGATAGCGCTGCCTTGGAGACATCTCAGAAACATCCGTAGCGTAAAGTCCGGTAACGTCAAAGACTACTTTCGTGGAATCCGAATTCCAGGTCTTAATTTCAAAAGCTCGGATGATCGGCTCGAAGGATGACGACTGAACGCCGCGGTAAATATTATCCGTCGAATCGGCTGTGATATCATAATAGACTCTTCTGAGCAGAATTTTGTTGGCATTTTTTTCCCAGCGCACAACCTGGTTATTAAAACGCTGGCCGCCATATCCAAAGCCGGTCTGGGTCTGGGCGAAGCGGCTAACCAAAAGCATTTCCCTGCCAAGATGCTCAACCGGAACTTCAAAATAGAGCTTATTGTCTTTCATGAAGAGATCAAAAAGTCCTTCTTCCTCAAAATCGGCATCCTTTTTCAGGTTACGGTATTTCTCGTCATTCTGGTCTGATTGCTGAGCAGTTGCTGAAGTCTCAGCCGTTTCTACTGCTTCCTCTGCCGCTACCTGCGATGTACCGCAGGCATTCAGCATCATTATCATAAGAAGCGTTATAACAGTCGCGTATCTTTGCATAGATATATGGTTGGTGGATAATTTAAAATTGTGATGTAAAAAACATGATAATTCGGAACAAACAAAATATATCCTTCGCGCTAAGCCGTTTTTTTACACTTTCCATCTTTTTTTAAAGTTGTTCTAAATGCGCCATCATCTGGAAAATATTTAAATTATATTCTCAGAGAGTAAAAAAGATGCATTTATAATCCCTGATGTCAGTAGTTAAAAACACAATCCTTGAAGTGGTTTACGCGGTAATTCCCATGTCGGTGGTGGTTATCGTACTGCAGTTTACCGTCATCTGGATTCCAATGGAAATGTTCTACACTTTTCTGTTTGGCCTTGCCCTCGTATCCATCGGGCTGATCCTGTTTTTAATCGGTGTTCATTCCGGACTGCTTCCGGTTGGAGAGATGATCGGATCTGCACTGCCCCGCACGGGAAAAGTGTGGATGGTTCTCCTGTTCAGTTTTATCATGGGTTTTGCCGTTACGGTTGCCGAACCGGATGTCTGGGTTTTATCAGGATATGTTACGCAGGCTTCGGGTGGTGCCATCCCCCAAACCAGCCTGATTCTGGCCGTGGCAATTGGCCTGGCCGTTTTTGTAACGCTTTCAATGGTGCGGATTGTTACCGGATGGAGTATCAACTACTTTTTGATTGCCGGATATGGCACCATTTTCATTGTGGCCTCTCTTCCATTTGTGAGCGAAGCCGTAATCCCCATTTCCTTTGATGCAGGCGGGGTTACAACCGGACCGATGGCGGTTCCATTTATTCTTGCATTCGGGGTTGGCGTGGCATCGGTTCTGAAGTCAAAAACCAATTCTCAGGATGGTTTTGGCCTTGTAGCCCTGGCTTCCATTGGCCCCGTAATTGCTGTTATGGTTCTGGGTATGATCTATCAGATCCCAGAAGATGTTGAAATGGCTACTGATCAGGGTGATTACACGCTTATAGGCACGCTGGGAAAAGTTTCAGTGGCGCTGACTCCCCTTATTCTCTTCTTTCTTTTTTTCCAGTTTTATATACTCAAATTAAGTGCCGGACGCGTTGTTAAACTTCTGTTTGGCGTATTTCTGACGCTCATCGGGATGACGCTCTTCCTGCACGGCGTTCACGTTGGGTTTCAGCCGGCCGGAACCGAAATGGGTCAAAATTTAGGTGATCTTTCCTATAACTGGGTGATGATCCCCATCGGCTTTATTCTTGGCTTTACGGCCACGTTTGCCGAGCCTGCCGTTCGCGTTCTCAATCAGGAAGTGGAAAAGGTTTCCAGTGGTTACATCCCACAAAAAGTAATGCTGTACACGATTTCTATTGGCGTGGCCATTTCAATTGCGCTGGCGATGGCCAGAATTTTATACGGATTACCGCTCGTTTACATGCTAATTACCGGCTACACCATCGCGCTCATTATGATATTTTTCACCACGCGGGAATTTACCTCTATCGCGTTTGATGCCGGCGGCGTGGCAACTGGTCCCATGACCGTTACGTTTATTGTTGCAATAGCGCTTGGCTTTTCCGATGTTTTGGAAGACAGTAATCCTCTGGTTGAAGGTTTTGGGATGATTTCTCTTGTAGCGCTGGCGCCCATTTTATCGGTACTCACGCTCGGACTTTTATACGGAGCAAAAGAAGAACAAAATGATTGAGAAAGTAAAAGGCAATAAACAACTTATTGTTTCAATTGTGGAAAAAGGACTTGGATCAACAGTTGTTGAAGCCTCGAAAAAAGCCGGATGCGAAGGCGGAACCATTCTGCCCGGAACCGGTACATATAAAGATCACTTATCCTTTATGAGCTACTTCGCTGATCCTGAAAAAGAGATCATTTTCAGCATTGTTGATGAAACGGAGGCTGAAGATATCCTGCTCGCCATCTGTGAAGCCGCATCGCTGAATGAGCCCGGAAACGGTGTTGCTTTTATCCTTAATGTCAACTCGCTGCTGGGAGTTGCGCACTTACTCGACTGCTGACTTAAATCTATACCTCCATGATTAATAAAAAAGATAAATATGACCTGGTCGTCACAATTATAGACAAAGGTAAAGCTGATGACGTAGTTGAAGCTACTAAAGAAGCCGGCGCCGAAGGTGGCACCATCGTGTATGGCCGCGGGTCGGGTGTAAATGAGAAAAAGATGCTTTTTAATATGCTGATTGAGCCTGAAAAAGAGATTGTGCTCACGCTCATCAAAAATCACAGCACGGAAAAAGTGCTGGAATCGATTATCGAAAAAACGCAGATCAACGAACCCGGTAACGGCGTTGCGTTTGTGCTCGAAGTTCAGGCTACGGCCGGGATTTGCCACGCATTTAAGAATCAGAAGGATTCCTGATTTATCACTTTTTGACGTGTCTTGGTATTGCAGATGGCAGCCTGCTCACCAGCTCGTTATTAATCAGGTTTGTAAACTCAGAAAATGACCTGATAGAAATACTGTTTCTGCCCGACCGGCCAATCAGGAGAACGTCATCAGTCAGCTCAACATCGTGAATGTGAGAGACATCCACCATAAAAACATTCATGTTGATCAGCCCTACTACGGGCGCTTTATTACCCCGTATCAGCACATGCCCTTTATTGGATAACCCCTTTGGATAGCCGTTGCTATAGCCAATCGGAATAACAGCAATGCGCATATCCCGCGGTGCCTGAAAGCTGGTACCATATCCCACAAATTCGTCCTTGCGGATATCTTTCAGGTGCATGATGTCAGTTTTCCATGATAAAACGCGGCGTAAGGGAGCATCCTTCGATTTGCCAGTATTCATCAGGTGCAGATTATATATATCAGGACTCGGCCACATCCCAAACTGAGCGGTTCCTACCCTTACCATATCCATCACCGTTTCAGGAAAAGCCAGTGCAGCCGCTGAACAGGCCGTGTGACGATATTTTGGGAGGTATCCGGCTTTGCGAACTTTTTTATAAACCTCGTTAAACGCCTGTAGCTGCCGCTGAGTGCGGAACTGGTTCGCCAGGCTTTCGATACCGGCATAGTGCGTGCAAAACCCTTCAAACTTGATATACTTCTCATTGTTTTTCATAAAACGTACCGCGGGAATTACCTCTTTTTCTGACATCCCTGTTCTGTTCCCGCCGGTTTCTACCTCAAGGTGAACGATAGCCTGTTTACCGAGTTTTTTAGCAATGTCTCGCGCCTGCTCCAGACGGCGATAATCATATACGAAAAACTCTACATCATTATCTATAACCCATTCCAGGTCAGTGTCGTACAGAATCCCCATAATCATGACGCGGCTGTCTCTGGTGCGGGCCTGAATAACTTCATAGGCCTCAAAACTGGAGGCCACTGAGAAATGCCGGATTCCGCATCGTTCTGCCATAGCTACGAAAGGTACAATTCCGTGTCCGAACGCGTTGGCTTTGACTACAGATGAAATCACAGCATCAGGGCCGATTTTTTCACGGATGAATCGGAAGTTATTCTTTAAAGCCGACAGGCTTAGCTCAATTCTGGATGAATGCCTGACCATCTTAACTAAAATTTATGGATTGCAGGTTATTGGATTCCGTCCAGGTGTATGATGTTCCCCAGCTGTTTTTGGCGATTTGAATCACTTTTTGAATAATTTCATCATCTACCTGATTCAGCGCGCCGAGATCGCTTGGGTTAAAGTGAAAGGCATACACACGGGATGCGAACTGGTAAAACGGCAGTGATGATTCTCCGCTGCGCTCGCCCTTGCCGGCAATGGATGGCTTGATATCCGACTGCCACTGCTGGCGCCCTTCGTTATTTGGATTCAGGAAGTAAATCCTGACTTCACCCTCGTGTTCCGCAACACGAAGTAATGAAACTGCGTGAAAACCAAGCAGTTTACCTGTCGATCCTGTTAAAAAAATGCCCACCGGATTCGGATAAACCAGATTATTCCCGCCATTATAGGCTGGATGATGCGTTACATACAGCGTTCTGAGGAAGTTTTCGTAATCACGGATGGAGTTTGTGAGGTAATCATATGCGGATGAAAACCCAACCGGAATCCAATGCCCGTAGAGCGCCGGATTCACCCATTTATGCGGATCTTCATTGCGATAGGAAGCCCGCTTCATCATTTCATTATAGATTCGGTCAAGATGAGGAACCAGAGCTACGGAGACTGCATCCAGATTGTAATCGATTTTTTCGGCTACGCCCTGACCCAGTTCTGATGATGACAGCAGCTGGCCTTCAAATCGCATCGTTAAATTATTCGTTTTGGCAGCCGTTTCGATCATCCTGAGCAGCTTGCCCGGCGCATGTCTGCTCCACAAACTGATTCCTCTCGCCGACTGGCAGGTCGGATTCCAGCCCTGTCCGATTCCCAGCGGCTGGCCGAGAATTCCCAGACAATCCGCCAAAAGAATTGCCAGCGGACTTTGGTTTGAACCGGAATGAGACTGCTTTAAGTTTTCAGCCACTTCTTCGTGGATTTCTATCTTAAACAGCCTTTCAAGTCCGCTTTTTACCGGTTGATGCGAAAGCAGAGTCCGTTCAATAAAGCGCGCCAGTCCGTAGCAGGATCGCGCTGTTTTCGGTGTGATGGCTTTTTGAACCAGAAATGTTACAAACTCCTTATGCTTGGAAAGCTCAGCCCTGCCGGACTGATCCAGCCCGAGCGCTTTGCCGAGCAGGCTGTGATTTTCTGCCACAAACCTGAGCATAGTAACGTGATAAAAACTCGAAAGTCCTGTATCGCGCATCGTTTTGCCGAGCATGGCCGCTTCATCAGTAAGTTTATCTGCCGGGCAATCTTTCAGAAAGTCCGCATACGTTTCCGGCGTGTGATCAATACAGGCCGGAGTCGGGGAAAAAGCTGCGTTGATATATTTCAGCAGAAGCCGGTCACTTTTTTCGTTTTTATCGAGCTTGACCTCATTCCTGATCGTTTCGAGAATGTGAAGCGCACGATCGGTGATTATCGGCCTCTGAACACAAATCTGATGAATCTCTTCCGCAAGATCAGCTTTCAGATCAGAGACCGGAATGTATTCCTTAAGGAATGAGAACAGGTGATCAATTTTGCGGGTAACCTGTTCTGGGATATTTCGCAGCTCTTCAGATCCGTCCGGAAAGATTAAATCCAGATTTGAAACGAGCATTTTTTTCAGAAAAAGTGAGGCTTCTTTGGCGCTCATCTTCTCTGAACTGAGCTTTTTTTCGCGAATGGAAAGTATCCTGAGCTCGCTCAGAATTTCCATCACGGTACTTTGTCCACCCGCTTTCAGCGTACCACCTACAAGCGACGGAACAAGCTTATCGGTATCCTGCCACATCGAATCCGAGAAAATCCCCGCTTCCGTTAGTTCAGCCATGGATTCATACAGAAACCTGACTCCATCTTCGAAATCGGTGAGCTGATCAGCCAGACTTAGCAGTTTTTTGGATTTTTCTTTTTTCATGATCGGCATGGCGTTAGCCAGATCACCGATACTTTCCAGAAAGGAATCCTTCAGGCGTTCAAAATTTTTGATTGAAGTAGATATAGCCCTGTCTCCCCCGTTATTTCTCACGTCCAAAAAAATCGGCGTTTTGATAGTGAATAAGCAGTTCTTTCATTCTTTCGGGATCATCGCCCTTAAAAAAGACGGTTCCGTAGTGATTTCCAAATCCTTCACGATCTTCAGGTACTTTGTGTTCACCCGGCTCGTATAGTGTGTGATGATCAAAAAACGGATCTTCTTTTAGCTCATCAGGAATCTGCAGGGATTTCACGTAGCCAGGCTTCGGATACACCATCACGCTTCCGGCATAAGTATTGAAATCATTCTCGGATTTCGGGAAAAACGACTCAATTTCATCTTCAGTTACGGCAGGATCATTGCAGAGAATAAGCGCCTGAATCGCGTCGAATCCGTAGGCCGTCTGGATGAGTTCGAAAATGTGTCCGCCGGGAATACGGCTTGCAACTTCTCCGAAGCTGATGGTGTCATCCTCCGTTAAGAACCATTCCGGATGAATTACGCCGTATTCGATACCAAATGAATCAACCAGCTTCTGCATTGCTTTTTCAATGAGAGGCCGTTTTGACTGAAGTTCAGGTCCGCATGGGATGTAGTTCGAAAACCCGAGCTTCACGTACTCAGTAATATTCAGAAACCGGATTTTTCCGTTGTGTATGAAGGCCTCGCAAGAGAATTCTTTGCCGGGCAGATGGCTTTCCACCAGACACGGAAAGTCCTTATCCACAATTTTATCATCTATATCAGACTTACTTCTCAGCAGTTTATGCCCGACGGTTCCAGCCGCGCTGAACGGTTTGAGATGAACCCAGGCATCCTCCTCGCCATCCAGCTGAAGATTGGCCTCGTTGAGCCGGTCCATGAACTTCACAACATCGTCTTTTCTGTAAACCTCTTCAAAATAACCGACACGGATTCCGGCCAGCATCGCTTTTCTTTTCATCAGCGATTTATTCCGGAAAAAATAAGCCCGGTTCAGGACTCTCGGATCATTTCTGTAAAGCGAATTGAGCGCTCCGGCCCATTCAACCGTTTCCTCATACAAGGCAACGGCATAATCAACCCCTTCCTGATCAAGTAATTCCTTAAGCTGGATCGCATTGTACTTTTCATTCCAGTCGTTAAACTTCCATGAAACAAACGGTATGTTATTCTCTTTGGCGTACGGCTCAAAATCCGGAAAACTTACAACTACGTACGGTTTATCTAATTTCTGAATGCTTTCAATGGCCGGTAAACTCCA
>PXAI01000056.1 GCA_003567135.1 Balneolia bacterium
ACCCCGGCGATTACCGTTCAGGGCGGAATCGGAAATCACGGTGAAATGCAGCGGATGCTTGGCCATTACGGCGTTGACAGCGTGGGATGGGGAAGCCCGTTTCTGTTGGTGCCCGAGGCAACCTGCGTGGATGAGGAAACGATGAACCTGCTGGGTGATGCCGGAGAAAAAGATTTTTATCTGAGCAACGTCTCTCCGCTTGGCGTACCGTTTAACAATGTGCGCGATTCAGGATCAGAGAAGTACAAAAAGAAGCTGATCGAGGAAGGAAAACCCGGATCGAAATGCCCTAAAGGGTTTTTGTCGTTTAACACGGAGTTTACAGAAAACCCGATTTGTACGGCTTCAGCTGAGTATCAAATCCTGAAAATTGATTCCCTTAAATCTACTTTAAAAGATAAAGAAGAGCTTGACAGGCAGATTGATGAAGTGCTGGTTAAGGATTGTCTTTGCAATAATCTCGGATTTTCGGCGCTGATCCGCCTTGGCATTGTTCCCGCAAAAACGGGCAAACAGGCGATTTGTCCGGGACCGAATCTTGCCTGGTTTAAACAAACCTATTCGCTGGATGAAATGGTGGATCACATCTATGGCCGCACATCCCTGCTTGAAAATCCTGAGCGGCCGCATGTGTTTGTCAAGGAAATGACGATGTACGTGGATTACCTGGAAAAAATGCTGGGTTTTGCGGGGGATGATGCCAAAGAACTGCGCAAGCTGAATAAAATGAAAAAGAACCTTGAGCAGGGGATGGACGCCTGCTATGAATTATCTCAGCAGGATGCGTTTAAAGGTGAAAATCTCGAATCGCTTGAGCTGATTGTTTTTGAGCAGCGCAAACGACTTGAAGAAATGTTCCTTCAGGAGGCGGAAGCCGAAGCGTGACACCAAAAACTGAGAAGCAGCTCCGCATCTGGTACCTCAGCGGAGCCTTTCTGGTATTCATCATTTTAATCGTTGGCGGCATCACCCGGCTTACACAGTCGGGTTTGTCGATTACGGAATGGAATCCCGTTATGGGAGTGATTCCGCCGTTGTCTGAAGCCGACTGGATGTCGGAGTTTGATAAATACCGGGAATCGCCGGAATATCTGCAGCTGAACCGCGGCATGAGCCTGGAAGATTTCAAGTTCATCTACTTTTGGGAATATCTCCACCGTGTATTTGCCCGCCTAATCGGGATCGTATTTATCGTGCCGTTTGTCTGGTTCTGGGCAAAAGGAAAACTGGATGCCGTAAACAAAAAGCGTGCATTTATGCTATTCGGGCTCGGTTTCCTTCAGGGGTTTTTAGGATGGTTTATGGTGATGAGCGGCCTCAACGACGTTCCGTACGTGAGTCCCTACCGGCTTGGCATGCACCTGATGCTCGCTTTTGTGATCTTTGGGTTCTGCGTTTGGTTCGCCCTTGATGTGCGAAAGCTCAACAAGCGAAGGATATTCGGCCACGGCAGCCTGAGCAAATGGCTGGCCGGATTTTCGGTTGTATTATGGCTGCAAATTTTCTGGGGAGCACTCGTGGCGGGTCAAAACGCGGGCTACATCTACAACACGTTTCCGAAAATGCAGGACTACTGGATTCCGCCCGAATCGTTTCAGCTCCAGCCCGTGTTCATCAACTTTTTTGAGAATATCGTGATGGTTCAGTTTGTGCACCGGTTTCTGGGTACATTGCTGCTGGTCATAGCCGGAGTGCTGATCTGGAAAACCTGGTTCAGTAAGCTTCAGCTTTCTGTAAAGCTGAAACGGTGGATGGGAATCATGCTGTCGCTTCTTGCCGTGCAGTATCTCACCGGAGTGTTTACGCTACTGTGGAGAGTCCCGATCTGGATGGGAGTTTGGCATCAGGCATGGTCCATGCTGCTGTTTGGCGCGCTGATCGTGTTTTGGTTTTACCTGCGTACAGATCGGAAAATCCCGGCCTGACTGGTATTGCGAGTTATCTTTGGGCTTGTACCGCGCGATATAGTGCGACAGCAGAATAGTACCCCTTATACATTGTGTTTCCAATCGTTACGAAAGGCAACGAACTTCCACCTTCAATTCTGCGATCAACATTTAAATAAGCATGGTGCATTCTGTCGCGGTTTGGGCCTTCGTTATTATCATAAAAGGCCGTGTTGTGGCGTACCCCGAATTCGGTGAATTCGTTATGCAGGGTTTGTGTAAAGCTGCACTGGTTTCTGCCATAAATAGTGATGTCACTCCCTCTGAAATAATCGGCAACTTCATCCTTCATATCATTAGGGGTAGTTGATGCGAACAGGAAAAGCCAGTAAGCCTGCCCGTCATCTGAACCCGTTTCGTAAGCTGCGGCAACTGCGGCATACGTAATCCCATTGCGCATAATGTGGCGGCAGGTGTCGGGATCGTCAAGCCAGCTTCTGAGTGCGTCATCGAAATTATGAGAGGATTTTGTGGCTACAATATTGCCTCTTTCAAAATTATCACCAAAAATCGGGTTCCAGAAAATGCGTCTCTCACTGGTGATGTACCGCGAACTGTTTCCAACTATTGATCGGGCTCTGCGTTCTGCTGCATAGAGAACATCTTCATGCCAGTCAATAACCTGTTCCGGAGAAAGCTGGTTTCCATCGCACTGCACCCCTCTGTTTCTTAACCTGTTCAGTTGGTTCATTACCCAATCCTGGTCTAAATCTACTAAAGATATTTTTTCGTCGGTTTCTTCCGGCTCCGGCGCTGCGCTGATTGTTTCACCATCTTCAAATGCGATTGTGCCCGCAAGCTTCATAGCCCAGTGTGGTTGAGTTGTGTCATGGCGGTTTTCAATCTCAGCACCGGTACGAACCGCCACGGCAACATGCGTTATGTTAGGGCTCATGATGTTTGCACAGTGGCCGGGACTATTTATCCAGGACTCCATCACCTGTTCAATTGATCGCTGCCCCCTTGCTATATTTTCACTGAACGTATTGTATTGATCGGTTACGTTATTGATGCGATCAGTAGAACTTTCCTCATCGGGATTGTTGTGGGCGTAAAAATTTCTAATGATCATGTCCTTTACATGCAGAAGCGCAGCTTCTTCGAGGTCTTCATCCCATTGTAAATGATGCACATCATCAAAATGATTTTCGCCGCAATATCGTGCTTCGCTGCGATAATCGTTGACCAGCTCAAGTATGCCGCTGGTGTCAATGGCATTCTGTGCTAAGGCCTGCGCGGGTATCAGGAATAAGATTGCCAGCAAAGGCCTGGTCAGTAACAGTAAAACGCCGGTAGCTGATGAAGTAAGCTTTTTGATGATACTAAAATTGAACATAAGAATCCTGTTGAGAAGTCAGTAGATGTTAACACTTATTTTATTATGTGAGGTATACCTCTCCAAATATAAATATCAGCTATATAAAGCCAAATTAAATTAATTAACCGGGTCTGCACGATAAATGATGGATAACTATTTGGCCTTCATCATCTTCAAAAAAAATCCCGCCAAAAATTATTCCGGCAGGATTTTGATTGAGGGGTATTTTTTTTAAATCAGGGGAGCAGATGTATCGCTTTTACGAACAGAATGTTGTTCTCAAGGTGAACATGTTTGTGAAGATCACGCTCGAAATCTTCGAGGCCCTCGTAAAGTACGCGGTATGTGGTGCAGGCTCCTTCGGGCGGCGTAAACTGATGACTCAGTTCGCGGATTTTTTTCATGGCGTCGCCGGCTGATTCGTGCTCGTTCTCCATAGCGGTGAATTCCGATTTAAGGGATAAAGCGAGTTCGGGTGAAACGCTTCCGTCATCTCTGGTTTGCTCATACACCTCGCTGATCAACGGGAAAACCCGTCTTTCTTCTGATTCAAGATGCTCCATCAGTTCAGGAACCATCGCCGAAAGGGTATTGAAGATTTCGACATTCTCAGGATGGGAATCCCCGTGTCGCCAGGCCACCTTCGATGCGAATGCAAGCAGTTCATCGGTTTTTGCCCGCACATATTTATGATGCGTTTCCTCGATATAGGTAATCAGCAAAGGAATACTCCACTGATTATAGTTTTCCGCAGTAGCCTGATTTCCTTCCAGTTCCTGCTCAAGTTCGGCCAGAAGCTTACCGGAGTTAATATTTTTTCGTTTACAGGCTTCAGCTATGGAAATTCCTCCGCCGCAGCAGAAATCAATATCATACTTTCGGAAAAGTCCGGCAGCACGGTAATTCTGGCTGACAATCTCACCGATTTTTAGCTGGTCATGTAGGGTTTGCATAAAGAAATAAGATTTAAAGTGGGATGATACCGGAACAACCTCTCAGATACTCAAAGAGTCAGTCGAAACTCTATCCAGGGATAAGAACCGGTGCTAAGTGATTAATATTCAGTATTTTTTTGTCTGATTAAGAGGGATGCTTTTTTCTGGAACATGCTTCATTTAAAATCAGACTAATTTGTCTTATTTAAAGTTACGGAACGACAAGCAATAATAAAAGACCGTTTTGTCTTTAATTGTTCGGTTGGTGAAATGTTGGTTATGAATACCATTGCAGGTCAATAAATCCGACCCGTGGATAAAATGATGTTAAGAACCTCAGCGCATTCGTTTTCAATACTGTAGGGACAGGGCATGCCCTGTCCCTACAGTATTGAAAATTATGTATATACATACGATAGTCCAGATATATCCGCACAAAAGGCAACAACGTATTGAGGGAATTATCACACCACCCAACGACGAATTTAATTGATGAATTCTCGAAGTTTACGTATTATTAAAGATAATTTAGTCTTAAATATTATGTTATTATCCAAAGCCTGTATTTACGGGATCAGGGCATCCCTTTACGTTGCTGCTATGCACGAGCAGAAGCGCCCTTTTGTACCTATCCGGGAAGTCAGTGACAAGCTGGAGCTCTCGTTTCATTTTCTTACCAAAATCTTGCAGCAGCTCACCGCGGCCGGACTTATGAAATCATACAAAGGGCCAAACGGCGGGATCGCTTTTACCAGAGAACCTAAGGATATTAAGCTTATTGAGGTGGTATCTGCCATTGACGGGCTTGACCTTTTTAAGGAGTGTGTACTTGGACTACCGGGCTGCGGACACAAGCAGCCGTGTCCGTTTCACGACAAATGGGCCACAACGCGGGAAGCGATTGAGATCATGTTCAATGCGACTTCACTGGAAGAACTTGCCACTAAGGGAAAGCGCATGAATCTGCGATTGTCCGCAGAAATAACCATGGATGATCTTCTAAAAACGGCCTGATAAGAAACGGGTTTGGATTGATACAGCCTGAGATTTTACCGGTAAATTTTTCAAAAAATGAAACGCGTGAGTAATCGTGTTGAGGTTTTCCGCGGAAAACTGCTGTGTTGGTTTTATATCCCCGCCCTTTTCTGGCTGATTATTTCCGTGGCGGTTGGAACCGGAATCCGCTATCACTGGCACACGCCGTGGATCACCGCGTTCACGATGCCCAATCTGATTCACGCCCACACGCACGCCGCGCTTCTGGGATGGGTCTATCTGGTTATGGCGGGGTTTACGCTTCAGTATTTCATCAGCAGGAAAACGGCCGAAAAAACGATTATTCCGATGGCAATCGGGATTCAGGTTTCCAATGTGGGGATGCTGATCTCCTTTGCTCTTCAGGGCTATGCATTCGGGTCGATTTTCTTTTCCAGCGTTCACCTGTTTCTCACGCTCTGGCTGGCCATCCTGTTTCTGATCAGTCCAAACAAAAACGAAAAAAGCCTTTCACGGGATTTTGCAGCTGCCGCCTGGCTATGGCACGTCCTCTCAGGGTTTGGTCCCTTCGCGCTGGCGTTTACCGGAGGCATGAGCGGCACGATGGCGCAATTCTGGCTGGGCAGTTATCTGTTTCTGCTGTTGAACGGCTGGATCATATTTATGATGCTCGCCATGTGGTACCGCGTTCCGGAAGTGGCAGCAAAAACCGGCAAAAAAGAGCGTTTCGGTTTTAACCTGATGTTCATCACCCTGCTTCCGGCGCTTATCTCCATGCTCTATCCGCTGGGAATCAGCGACTCTCTCATACGAATCGGATTTGTGTTTAATCTCCTGCACGGATTCGGCATCCTGCTGCTACTGCCTTCGCTCTGGCCCGGAAAGTCATCCCCCGTGGTGGTTCGGACTGTACTTATTATTGCCGTGATCATGCTCGGTCTGAAGGCGGTTGTACAACCCCTCAGCTATTTCCCGGATCTGATTTTCCTTACGCAAAACCATTTTCTGAAAGTCGGCTTTATTCACATGGTTCTGCTCGCGCTGGTTACCCCGCTTCTGCTCGTACTGATCTTCCGCACCGTTCGAAGGAATACAATTTTTGCCCATGTTATCACCGCAACCGTTCTGATTGCCGTACTTCTAACCACGCTCATTCTTTTCTGGATACCGCTCGGCTCCATGGCCGGAATTTATCTCAACCTGCCCTATAATCTCATAATGGCACTGCTTGGGTTTGTGTTCATGCTCGCAACCGCAGGCGTATTATGGAACGAGATATCGAAATACTGTAGCAATATTTAGTCGCAAAGGACGCTAAGGGTGAAATAATCAATTATAGAATTATAGAAATATCATCAGCAAACTTCGTGTCCTTTGTGGTTTAATTACTTAGTTAATCGGAAAGCACGCAAAGATTAATTAGATAATCACTAAAACTACTGAATGCTTAATCCCCAGCTTTGCGACCTTCGCGGTTTATCAAGATCTCTCTTTACGATTTTCCCTCAGTAAAGTCAATGATTTCGTTACAAGAAATTGTGATATCAAGTAATAACTTTCGGGCGCTATGCGGCATAGAGCAGTTTTTTGGAGTTTTGAACCTCAGCTTCGAATAATGGATTCCGGAATTTTTTCATATGAATTAAATCTACAGGCTTGTTATAGATGTGTTCAAGCCTCTCTTTAAATCCCATAAACTGATCAAAAGCCCCCTCAAAACCCGACCGATTGAAGACTACCAGGAAATCCAGATCACTTTGCCGGGAAAACTCACCCGTAACAACTGATCCGTAAACATAGATCTCCTTGACCTCGTATTCTTTACAGGCCATTTCAAGTTCTTTAGTTTTAAGATCAGAAAATTTCATTGATTCTTTTGTATATGCAAAAGTAATTTAAATAAAAGGAACGGGTTTCTCTACCAGAGAGCATGCCTTAAATTTCTATCAACTCTTCGGACCTATCGCGCCTGACCCGACCGCTTCGCGATCCCTCTTCTTAAAAATTCAATTTTGCAAATCATCAGCGTATATTCAACGCACACTTAAATTCTATCCGATATGATCGATATCAGCCATAAAAATTCCACGCTTCGGTATGCGCGCGCGAGTGGAGTTATTTTTTTGAAGCCGGAAACCATCGCGAGAGTTCGGAATAAAACAGTTCCGAAGGGGGATGTGGAATCGGTGGCGAGAAGCGCGGGAATTATGGTAGGAAAACGAACTCCGGAGTGGATGGTGTTCAGCCACACGCTGCCGCTCGACTGGATTGATGTCTCCATGGAGTTTCTGGAAAACGGCCTCAAATTCACCGCAGAAGCGCGCACGGTCTGGAAAACCGGCCTCGAGATGGAAGTGATGACGGCCGTGCACGGTGCGCTGCTCAATGCCTATGATATGCTGAAACCCATTCAGGAAGACATCACAATGGGCGACATCCGCCTTGAGGAAAAGTCTGGTGGAAAATCGGATTTGAAGGATCATTTTGATCCGCCGCTTTCCACAGTATTAATTACCGTTTCAACCAAAAAAAAAGCGGGGACACGGGAGGATAAATCCGGTGCAGTAGTTCGCGAGTTTCTGAAAAAGCAGCCGCTCGAAGTTACTGAAACTCTCATGTTAAATGATGATCCGGAGGAAATATCCACCGAAATAAAAAAACGTGCAGAAGCCGGAAAAACCGATCTCATGATTTTTACAGGTTCCTGTGGCCCTCAGGATTCTGACGTTCTGCCAGCCGCGCTTCGCGCAGAGATGGATAAGGAAATGCCGGGAATCGGCGAGGCTATGCGGCAGTACGGGTATCAGCGGACACCCCACGCGATGCTGACCGATCAGGT
>PXAI01000016.1 GCA_003567135.1 Balneolia bacterium
CGCACTTTGTAAATATCCGTCTGGTTCAGGTTCGGATTAGCGAGCACGCTGTAATTTTCACGATACCTGTTCAGTTCTACACGCGGGCCACGATCTGATGCAAACAGCACCGATTGCGAATCATTACTCCACGAGGGATCTTTATCACTGAAAACGTCATTCGTCAGATTCAGGAATTCGCCACTTTCCAGATTATAGACATAAATATTCACAAACGAGCCATCGGTACCCTGAAACGCGAGTTTTTCGCCATCCGGCGACCACGAAACTGATCCTATGGAACTGAGTGAAGGGAAATCTATTTTCTTAACATCTCTCGTGTTATAATCTACAATAGCGATATCATTTCGGCCTCGTGAGGTACTTGAAAGCACAACTTGGCGACCGTCGGGCGACCACGAAAGGTTTGGCCTCAGGATATTCAACTCTTCAAAATCGACGTTCTCTTCACCGCGAATCAGTGTTTTGATTTTTTCGCCGGTTATCGCGTTGATAACCACAACATCAAAAAATCCCCTACGATTGGTGATCATCGCAATTCGGTCGCCCTGTGGTGATAGCGCCGGACTGGTATTGTATGATCCCCGAAAACGATCTTCGGTAGCGTTGAACGCAATTTCTTTCAGATTTTCACGATCCGCAATTTCCGGCCAGTAGCGTTTTCTCAGCCAGTCTTTCCACCGTTCTGAAAGCTCGGGAATGGTAAGGCCAAGCGACTGCCGCATTGCAAGCTGATAATTTCTGGTCTGGCGTGTACGTTGCAGAATTTCGGGGATTTTCTCACGCCCGTATTCCTGAACGATGTAATCCCAAACCGACTGCCCTCCGCGATAGGCAAAAAATCCGCTCAAAAACTGAATCGGCGCGAGATAATCATTTATAATCGCATCCCGGATAAACATATCGGACTGCGTATCCCAGCCAAGTGCGGTGTATTCGGCAAGACCTTCTTCAAACCAGAGCGGAAAAATCCGCTGCCCTTCCGCAACCAGCATCTGAATTGTTCCACCGTAATACATATCGTTGACCATCGCGTGCACCAGCTCGTGATGCAGAACGCGCCGGAAATCCGAGTAATTCGCCATAAACGGCATGGTGATCCTGTTTTTAAAAAGGTCTGTCACTCCGCCTATTCCCTGTGCATTGACAGGAAGCGGAACCACGTTTGTTTGTGAAAACGCGGCATGAGAATCGTAAATGATCACCCTGATCCGGTCGTTCAGTTCATGGTCAAAATCAGTTTGCAACTGCCTGTATGCGGCCTCAAGACTGAATGCCGTAAACTCAGCCATGTAGTAATTTCTTGAGTCATAGTAGTAAATATCAAAGTGTTCGGATTTGATGATACGCCAGTCGAATGTATCATACTGAACACGATTCTGACCAAAGAAAAAAGCCTGACTGAAAGCATTTTGAAGCGGAAATAGCGCCAAAAACAGAATTAAAACGAGGCTGCGGAAATTAAACATATTCTAAAACTGGTCGGTCTGGATTTAGTGGGGATGACTCTTAAACGCTCCCGGGCTGCATATCGTGCCTGCTAGTTGGCAAGCTGAAAATCGATCTGACGCAGCTCAGGATTTGTGGAAACAACTTTTACCTTTAACTCACTTCCAAGGATATAAGTTCTGCCGCGATTACGGCCTGTAAGGCAATGTCGTTTCTCGTCGTAAATATAGTAATCGTCGTCCAGATCACTAATGCGAATCATGCCTTCGCAGTAGTTATCCTTCAACAATACGTAAATACCATTTTCTGTAACGCCGCTTACCACGCCTTCAAATATCTCGCCAATTCGGGATGACATATACTCAACCTGCTTCAGTTTGATGGAGGCGCGCTCGGCGGTTACGGCCATTTTTTCGCGCTCGCTGCAGTGTGTGCCGAGATCCTTCAAATCGCTGTATTTGTATGATGGCAGCGATGATGAGTATTTCTTCAGCAGGCGGTGAACGATCACATCCGGATAGCGGCGGATCGGGCTGGTAAAGTGCGCGTAGTGGCGGAAGCCCAGGCCGAAGTGGCCGATATTTTGCGGGCTGTACTCCGCTTTTGCCATCGAGCGAAGGATGAGATCGTTGATGGTGTATTCCATCGACTTTCCCTTCACCTGCTCAAGCACTTCATTAATCTGGCGTGCGCCGATGTTATTCTTGTTTACTTTAAACTGAATTCCAACTGTTCCGAGCATTTCGGCAACCTGACCCAAACGCTCCATATTCGGCTTGTCGTGAATACGGTAGAAAAACGGGAACAACTCTTTGTCTTTTTTCTTGCCGCTGTTTTTTCTCATCGCGTCGATGTGTTCGGCCACCGTGCGGTTTGCCAGAAGCATACATTCCTCAATCAGACGATGCGCCTTGAGCTGCTTCTTTACAATCACATCCACCGGCTTGCCTTCATCATCCAGCACAAAACGGGGCTCAGGAGTGTGGAGGTCAATCGCGTTTTCACGGAACCGTTTTTCAGTGAGCGTATCCGTTAGTTTAACAAGTTTTTGTATCGGATCGGAAAGCTGCTTGTGCTTCTTCCCTTCAATAATTTCCTGCGCCTCTTCGTACGTCAGGCGGAATTTTGAGTGGATGACGGTTTCGTCGATGCTGTAATCGACCACCTGGCCGTCCGGCGTTACTTCCATAAAGCAGCTGTAGGTCAGCTTGTCCTCTTTCGGACGCAAACTGCACACGCCGTTACTCAGTTTTTCGGGCAGCATCGGAATCACGCGGTCAACGAGATAGACGCTCGTGGCGCGGTCGCGGGCTTCATCGTCAAGGGGGATTCCGCGCTGCATGTAGTGCGTAACGTCGGCAATGTGCACCCCGAGGTAGTAATTCCCGTTATCCATCATGCTTAGGCTCAGCGCATCATCGAAATCTTTGGCATCGACGGGATCAATCGTAAAAACGAGTTCTTTCCGCAGATCCTTCCGCTTTTTCACTTCTGCCTCGGGAACATCCCAGGAAATTTTTTCGCAAAAATCTTCTGCTTCTTTGCTGAACGTGCTCTTCAGCTGATTATCCGCAAGGATGGACAAAATCTCGGCATCGTTCGATCCTTTTTCCCCGAGCACATCCACAACCTCAGCTTCCGGCAGATATTTGGGATGAACCCACTCCATCAGCTGAAATACGACCTTATCGTTAGTTTTGGCGTTTTTTGTGTTTTTGGGATGCACAAAAAACGGAATATGTGCCGATTTCTCATCCGGCTCTATTACGTAAGATTTCCTGGTTTCCTGACGAAATGTTCCAACATACAATGAGCGTCCGCGCTTTACAATATCCAGAACTTTCCCTTCGAGCCTGCCCCGGTTGTCTTTGCCGGTTATACGGATTGTAACAGTGTCGCCGGGCAGCGCAAGGCCGAGCCGCTTTCGGTTTATGCGGATATCACTTTCGTAGCCCTCAACGGTTACGAATCCGGTTCCGTGGCGGTTAATATCAATAACGCCCTCATTCGAGGCGCGCTTTGTTGTTTCCACTACAAGAACAAGATTTCCCTTGTTGTCCTCCTGAATTACTTCATTGCGGATCAGTTTTTCGATCGTTTTGTTCAGTGTCCGCCCGTCAGCGCCCGTGGCGTGAATCATAGCGGTGTGAAGCATATCTCTTGTGACATCAAACTTTTTGTGCCTTCTTAAAAAATCGAGCGTGAATTCTTCCAGCTCTTTTACTTTCTTCTTCTTTCCCATTCGGGTCCTTTTAATTGTTCAATTCGTTTATTCTGCCTGTTCAGCCTGATCTTCGTCCGGTTCCGGATCGGCATCCTGCGCGGCAGCTTCTTCTGTGCCTCCGCTTCTGCGGCCAACCAGCCGACCGACCGATCCGGTAACTCTTCGTCTCAGTTCAGACCATGTATTGTACTGAATTCTGGCCTCAAACCCTACACCGCTGACGCTTTCGAACTGACCCTGCGTACGCTGGATAAATCCGGGCAGCATAGGATCCTGCCTGTAAAAAACTTCCACCGAAAAGTACTGATTTATGCGATACGTTACATCAAAATCCCCGATATTGGCCTGCTCGCCCGTTACAATGCCTTCCCTGCGCAGAATCAGGCGGTCGTCAAAGAGCCGAAGCGCAATTCCAAGATCAGCCTGATCCAACCCGGAAAGCGTCAGATCGATATCCAGATTACTGATGTTGCTGTTCAGCAGATTGTTAATTTGTGCCGATAAAAGCGTGTTCAGGCCGATTTGACCGGCTGTTTGTGAGAAATTTTCGCCGCCGAGGTTGGGATCGGGCGAGAAGTTTCCGGTGAACAGAAGCATCGTGGCCTGGAAAAGTTTCTGCTGCGGATCGCTGTTGAGAACCGAAAGATAGGTTGCGTTCTGCGCGGCGTCCATCGCGCTCGGGAATTCAAAGAAAAAGTCGTTTTCGATGGATTCCAGCGTACCGGTAATTTCAAGGATCAGATCCACCGGAACGCGAATAATTTCGTCGCCCTCAGGATCGTAGCCGGGCCGCAGCACAGCAATATTCGGCCTGGCTCGATACGCGGCGGTGATGTTCACCCTCGTATTCAGCGGCGCACCGTCCAGAATGATGGTTCCGCCGTCGCGCAGGGTAAACCGCTTGGTGAAAATATCTCCACCCACAAACTGATACTCTCCCTCGGTAACGTCGAAACGCCCGAACATCTGGAAGTCATCATCCTGCAGGGTTACACGCAGACGCCCCGTTCCGCGCGCATTCATAATTTCACCGGTAACCTCGTCAAAAATCAGCCTGACCGACATCGGCTGGGATGCCGAAAAGTTCAGATCGAGACGAAATACATCCGTAAAACCGAGATCATCTAAAACGGTGCGGATAATTTCATCTTCTTCCGGCGTTCTGAAAGCCTGATCAAAACTATCCACAAACTCGATGAAGCGCGACTGCTGGTCAACAGAAGTTTCATCCAGTACCGGGATGGAAATCTGGGATGTCGAGGTAAGCCGGATTGTTTCTGTCGTCGAAATAAGCGCCGAGCGGTTGGTTCCGTTCAGATTCACCACGCCTGTTCCGGAAATATCACCGTAAAACGGGCTGTCGGGATCAAACGAGTTATTCAGGAAATTGAGATTGTTCATCTCCAGCGTGAGGTCGAGTGGCTTCACCTCATCGAAATCGTTCAGATCAACATATCCCCGGAAAACGCCGGTTCCGTTTCGGTTATCGCGAACCTGGATATTGTCGAATACAACGCCGTCCTCCCTGTTCAGCAAAATTGGGCCGTTGAGCGTCAGCTGCGGATTCAGAAATACGGGGCGCGCCAGTACATCAATAACCTCAAACTCTGCGTCGAAATCGAACGTATCGCTCCAGGCAGAGAAAAATCCGCTGCCACGAGCGCCGCCTTTAATGTCTTCAAAAATATCGCTGACAATCAGCGGTACAAACCATAAATCGAGTTCCTTGAAATCGAATTCAAGATGCACAAGCGGGCCGTCGTCTCCCGGCTCACGCGATGCGGGAGTCCGAAAATATCCCTCGGCGGTCATATCCTGTTTTCGACCCTCAGCCCGTTCAATATATTCGGCATATTTTTCTTCATCTGTTTCCACCGCAAGCGCGATTTCAAAAAGCTCTTCGCCCCCGCTGTATCGGCTGGTGATACTCAGGTCACCAACGAGATTTTCGTTGAGCATCAGCTTTTCAGCATGCAAATCCCCGAAAAATGTGGGTGCCGTGCGGATGGTTTGGGATGAAAACACGCCGTTCACATTTCCGCTGAAGGAAGTCTCGCCACCGATCAGATCGGATATTCTTCCGAGCTGCACATTGCTGAGCAGATAAGTCACTGAATCGGAATCGGTTTCGCTGAAAACACCGTCCACTAAAATACGTTCATCCACACTTCCAAGTTCGAGCATCGGAATGTGAATTCGGCGGCCGGTATCGATCCGTATTGGCGTCTGCCGTACATTCTGCCAGGAATACTCATCGTTTCCGACGATAAATTCGTCCACACGAATATCCACGTCGCGCCGGCTGAATACCGTACTCATAGCGAGATTAAGCTGGGCATCCTCGCCAAGCAGCGCGTTCATTCGCTGAAGCACAATCGCCTCATCGTACGCATCAATAACCAGATCAGTATTCCTGACGGACCGGCCGGCGACCAGCATTTCGGCGAAATTAGCGTTTATTCTTGAGCTGAAAAAACCGAACTCATTTCCGGGTTCGAAATTGGAAGTCATCACAAAACTCACGCTGTCGGCATAGAAATTGTTGATCTCCATGTGATCAGCGAATAGCTCGGTGTTAATGCTCAGCTTTTCACGATCCGACCTGATTTCCATATCAAGGTTTGAAACCGTGCGGATTTCTGGGAAACCGGGGAGGAAAACGGCGAGAAGATCAAGATCGTCGATGCGCGCTCGTATGTCCAGGTTGATCTGCTCTTTCAGGGACGGATCATAAACAGCAGGTCGATCCAGAATTACCGCATCATCATAGAGGGAGCGATCCTGTACCGTTTTATTCAGCTCTTCAGCCCAGTAATCCAGCGCGAGCACAAGTTTGCTGGGGACGATGGAGCCCGTTATTTCTGCTTCCAGAAGCGTTCCGTCAATCCGAAGCGTACGGTATTCCTGATCGGGACTATCCAGATCAAAGATGATTTCGTGTTCCGCGATGGCGTACTCATTATACATGGATTCACGGAGCTGCACGAAGATATCCCCTTGAAAACGATCCGCACTGAATCCCTGTGTATCGATGCTGAAGCGGGAATTGATGCTGGTCGGGATTTCTTCATCAAACACAAAAAACGTAGAAATATTCAGCGAATCGGTGCGTCCGGTGAGGTTTACGCGGGGCTCCTCCTGCTGCAGATCAATCCATCCGCTGATTTGCAGCGAGCCGCCGCCGTTTTTCCAGTTCAGATCAGGTTCGAGAAATCCGTCGCGCATTACGCCGGTGAACTCCAGATCGGAAATCACCACATTATCAATTTTTGAATCGCTGATGAACAGCCCAAAATCGAGATCCATATCCTCCCGCTGAATGCCTTCGCCGCGCAGCGAAAACTCGGTATCAATCACCGATTCCGGCATTTCAAGCGAAGCAAACTGATCCAGCTTAATTCGTCCGGTTTTCACGTCAGCGGCGTATTTGAGCCTGTCTTTCCAGTCAGCTTCGGCGGTAATTTCCGCTTCTGAATCATCCGTAAAAAGCGTGATGTCCGTTTTAATATGATCAATACCACCGGAAATTTTTCCACGAAGGGTGATCTTATCCCAGTCCCTGAACTTCATCTCTCCGATACTCTCGTGAGCGAATTTCAACTCGTCGTAAGAAGCCTGCAGCTGATCGATATTTAGCGAATAAGCCAGGCTCTCAGGATCGTGAAAGTTTTCGAGCGTTCCGTAGCCGGACAGTACCGCATTATTTTTCACCAGATAGAAATTACCCAGCGAAAGGTCCCGCATGGTTCCACTGGCGTCGAGCTCGAGCGCTACGGGATAGCCGGTTTCGGGAATTTCCGTGTAAATCTGCGCCCATTCATCGGGATTGATTACAGATTCGTGAATGCGGAGCCTCAGATCTGTATTTTGGAGCTGCTCGGCTTTATCCCGCAGAAAAATATTCAGTCCGTCCGCTTCGGCCGTAAAATCCAGCCTGGAGGATGCGGTTTCCAGAACAATCCGGTTCAGTTCTGTAAAGCGCTCATCTGAATAAAACTGGCCGCGGAGCTGTACAAATCCAATGTCAAGCTGCGGCACGCTGGCGTAAAGGGAACTCAGCCCGATAAATCTCTGGCGGTCGTTCAATTCAACGTTTCCGGAAAGACTGATGTCCGTTGCAGTAAACGGCTCGGGCAGCTCGACGCCATCCGGCAGTGAAAAGAACGAATCAATGTAAAGATGCCCGCCTGTGATATTTAAAGTCGGGAGGAAAATTTCGCTGAGAAAGCCCTGTTCGGACTCATCATCAGGCGCATCCTCATCCCGTTCGGGAAGATCGTTTGATCTGGCAAGCGCGCGCTGAAGCGAGTATTCGTTCTCAAGCTTGATCAGCCTGGC
>PXAI01000218.1 GCA_003567135.1 Balneolia bacterium
AAGAACGTTTAAAAAAGGTAATAACTATCTACAGGCTATTGCTTGAAATGAAATTTGTGAGAATACTACAAAAATCAAATTGAGATAATTATTAACTAGCACCTCAAAATAAAAACCTGCCATCAATTCTGATCTAAATAGTTTCATAAAAATAAGGGAATGACCAATTTGATGTAGAAAATCAAACATCTGTCAGTGTAGAAGAAATAAAGGAATGAAAACCATTAGAATAGACGATGCGCTTGAAACGCGTTGTTATGAAACCGGTTCTGCTTCTTGAATTAAAATTTAAGCCGGGATGGCAAGTTTACGATATAAGATTTTTATTTGTCGAAGTGAAAGCGATCGTTTACCAGAGAGAATTTCACTTGCTCTGGATTTCGAACCTAAAAGTTGTGCCAAATCTTTTTGTTCCATTCCAAGCTGATCCATTCTAAACTTAATTGCTTCAACTGGTTTTGGCGCATCAATTGGGAAATGTTTTTTTTGATATTCATCTATCAAAATGCCCAAAATTTCCAATTCATCGCCTTCATTCGTGCCTGGCTTGGCATCAAAGATTTCTTCGATACGATCCAATGCTTTTTGATAATAGTTTTCGGTATGTATGGGTTGAATCTGCATAATTATGGTTCTACTTTAAATTGTCATTGCATCAACTTTGTCGTACTCAGCATGGGTTCCTACAAAACGGATGAAAACCTGCCCGTAGTCATAATTAATTTTGACTATTAAGCGATAGGTATTACCCTTAATGTTGAAAACCACTCGATTATCAGGAAGAATGTTTGCATGCGGATATTGCTTCTTTATGTCAGAGGTTGATTCCCATCGAGAATTTTCCGCTTCAGAAAACCATGCTTTTAAATCATCCTCAGAACCTGAGTGGTTATTCCAAAATTCACGTAATTTTCTTCATGCAATAACTCGCATAAATGAATATAAGTAATTCCACTTTTGGGAATAAATGGGAAGGTAGGTTACATAACAGTTTGGCGTTTCTGCTGCGTGGCGACCATGCATAAATATAAGAAACAAATGCTTACCCGTCTGCAGGAAATGCTTTGTTAACGCAACCCCGCACTTGATTTAGGAGGGTCTTGTCGAACATGCCACACAGTTTGTATATAGATTATATTCTCTTCTTTACGTATCCGATAGATTATCCGATAGTTTCCAATTATTAGTTCGCGCAAATTAGGTTCATTATACTCAGGTACAATGCGACCTGATTCCGGTTGTTCAATAAGCTGATCTGTTTTTTCAATTAGCTTTAGTGCCCATTTTTCAGCGGTCACAACATCATCCTGAGCAATATAATCGACAAACTTGTTTAGCTTGTGCAATGACTGATTGGTCCAGACTATTTCCACTTGGCCAGGTTTTCTTTAATTCGCTTTTTGGCTTCTTCATGGGAAACGACTTCACCTCTCGCAATTTGGCGTTCCGCTTTAATCAGCTCTTCCATCAAGTCGATTTTATCGACCATACGTTGATACTCAGATACATCTACCAAAACAGCCGCACTTTTCCCGTGCTGCGTCAAAACAATGGATCGTTTTTGTTTTTTGATGCGGTCAATGAAATCCGCAGCATGTTTCCGGAACTCTGAAAGCGGCTGAATATCCTGATCTATTTCAATTCGTGCTGTTGCCATAATGGTATTGAGAATGGTAAGATTTTTCTTTAAACGTACTTTAAATGTACAAATTTAATACGTAATAAAGTAACAGAAAAAATTAACAAGCAGTATTGGAGAGGGGTGCGTTAACTCTCTGTTAAGGGTTAATAACCGCCAATCGCTTTCACTTGAATTCACAAAGTTAGCAATTTCACTTTGCCTGATAGCTCATTGCTATTACGGTTGGCTGAAACTGATTTTTCAGGCTCGATAAATCTTTAATTGTCCGGGTTGCCTTGCGAAGCAGACGGATGAACTCCATGAAAATTAAAGTCACAAAGTTTTGCTTAATGAGGTAAATCAATGCAAAAGCATAAACATCACTCTCTATAATAGTAAGTCGTTCTTTAGTTTCCTGATTAAACTGGCCAAGTCTGTTGTGGTATAATTCGTGAACAGGCTTAGAGTCCGTAACGGGTGGAGCAAAAAAGAGGGTGATTAAAAACCTTGAAAAGGAAAGCTCACCTGCGCTGTAAATCATTCTGCTAATTCGCTCTTCCATAGCAGTATAAACTTCGTCATCGAACGATAAAGCGCCCTTATCAGCAAGGTCAAACAGTAGGTTTCTGTATTTAAACAGCTGTGATTTATATACTTCAAGAAAAGTGCTTCGCAACGTGTAAGTCCACACCAGGTGAGTTATACAAATAAGAACACATAAAATGTAGAATGTGATCATCGCTTACTTACTCCAAAAATCAATCAAGGCATAGCCCCGGGCACAATATAAGGCTCGATGGTTCGGATTAGCTCCAATGCCTCCTGATGATAAATGCCGTCGTACTCAACTACGATGTAAAGTGTTTGAAGCCCCTGCTCGAGGTTGCCTTTATGCAGTTTGGAGTTGGCGAGAAGCCAGGTGGTTTTCTCATTGAAGTCACGGTCGCCGTTTGCCTTTGACAGGGCCTGCTCGAAAGCGCCGGCTGCTTCATCATACTTTTCGTCGTTGAAATAGATGATTCCGGAATTGAGATAAGCCATGAAAATCCGGTCGTCTTCAGGGAAATCACGAATCAGATCCTGATAGATAGTTAGAGCCTCATCAAATTCTCCGGTAAAGGCGGCGAGCAGACTTTCATCAAAACGCAGGGTGAAGGGATCGTCGGTGGCTTCATCGCGGAAAGCCTCAATAGATTCGAAATAGAGCACATCAACTGAAGCAACTAAAGGAGAGTTTTCAGGCGAAAGGGCAAACATATCCTCAGCGCCACCCGGACTGCTCACTTTCAGCAGGTTCAGCCCGATTACCAGCGCGAGAACGGCCGCTGCTGCAACAATCCATGCCCCGTACTGACCTCCGAAAAGTCGGGTAATTTTGGCGTCGCCTTTATCAGTCTCATTCCCGCTTTCTGCATTGCTGTCTCCCGATTCCGAAGTATTCCCTGCACTCCCGGATTCGTACATTTTCTTCAGAGCTGAGTTTAGCTTCAGATGCTCATAATACTGCGGATTTTCCACCATAAGCTCCCAGAGCCGGTCCTCGTCTTCGGGGCTGATGGTGCCGTTTACATACTCTCTGATGAGCTTTTCGGCTTTGATGTCGGATTCTCTATGTTTGTCGTCGTTGCTCATTTTTTACTGATTCTGGCGATAAGAAATGGTTTCACAGCTGCGTCAGCCGGGAATTTACCGGCCGTGTTTTCGAATATATCCTGGATATCGTGCATATGTGATTGATTAGCTTCGGTACTAAGAGTACCGAAACCCGAAAACCTTACACTTTTTTTTGAAAAAAATGATATCGCCATTTTAAACCGGGCTTTTCATGCCGTTTATGCATTCCAGAAGCTTCTGGCCTATACGGTGTTTTCGGGTCCATACATTGCCGGTACTGGTACCAAACTCTTCAGCAACATCTTCGGCTTTTGCGTCGGGATTGGTAAGTATAAACTCAATGAAAGACCTCGAAGCGTCGTTCAGTTTGGTGATGCACTTCCTCAGAAATCCAACGGTATCCTCATCCACCAGCTCGTGTGGATTGCTTACAGGGTCCTTGGCTCTGTAGTCCAGCACTTCATCCGATACCTTATTCTTGTTTGCGTGATAAATTCTGAAGTACTCATTCCGCGCCGAAGTAAGGATATATCCGCCGGGATTATCTGTAGTGAAGCGATTCTCACGAATTTTTTCCACAACCATAGCCAGGGTTTCGTGCACGGAGTCCTGTGCATCATCATAACTTGCACCAAACCGGGCGCGCAAGTAACCGATAAGCACCTCTCTGGCTTTTTCAGACCACCTGTTTATTTCCTGGGGGTTATTTTTTTTGATGGCTTCTACCAGCGAATCGATCTCCACGGCTTAAACGGGGTTAAATGAATGGTTAACAGCCTGATGAAATCTATTTGAATTCTGCGTAAATCACAACAACACAGCCATGGTTACCTGTGGAGGATTCTTAAGGGTAACACTGTTTTTTCAGGGTGATGAAAAACATCCGTTCAGTTACGGTCCGCCCCGGTCGATTACCGGCTTCCGGCTTTTCAATTAACCCTGAAATTTTGGTACATTGTGGTTTTGGCAATCATCCCGGATGGAACCGGCTAAGTAACTGAAATTTTTGCATGTCTGACCAATACAAAGCGCTCACAAGGAAGTACAGGCCGTTTACTTTCGACGACATCGTATCCCAGCAGCACGTAAGCAGTACGCTGAAGAATGCCATTGAAGCCAACCGCCTGAACCATGCGTATTTGTTCTGCGGTCCGCGCGGAGTGGGCAAAACCACTATGGCCAGGGTACTGGCGCGTACGCTCAACGAAGTGGCCAGCGATGTGGACGGGGAAGCGCTCAATCAGACACTGAATATTATCGAGGTCGATGCCGCCTCAAACAATAAGGTGGAAGACGCCCACCGAATCCGGGAAGCCGTACGAATTCCGCCGCAAACGGGCCGCTACAAGATTTTTATTATCGATGAAGTGCACATGCTCACCAAGCAGGCATTTAATGCCCTGCTGAAAACGCTTGAGGAGCCGCCTGCCTACGTAATATTTATTTTTGCCACTACCGAGCCGCACAAGGTTCTGCCGACTATCCTCTCCCGCGTTCAGCGGTTCGATTTTAAGCCGATTTCGGTACCGGAAATTGTAGAGCGTCTTAATACCATTTGCAGTAACGAATCTATTACGATAGATGAAGAATCCCTGCACATGATTGCCCGGAAAGCCGAAGGTGCATTGCGTGATGCTCTCGGACTCCTCGATCAGGTTGTAGCACTTTGCGGCACAGATATCCACTATGAAGCGCTGATGAAAGCGTTTAACGCAGTTAGTCTCGACCGGCTTTTTGAGCTAACCGAGCATATCCGGGAAACAGATTCGGCCGCGGGAATAAAGCTGGTTTCCGATTTGCTGCAGGAAGGTCACGACATTCAGGAATTTTTGATGTCGCTCACCGAGCATTTGCGAAACCTTCTCATGGCCCGAGATAAACGAAATATGTACGCCATTGAGACGAGCAAGGAAGTTAAGGTGAAGCTGCACGAGGCGGCTCAGCATTTTTCCGAAGAAGATCTTATGCGGATGCTGCACGTGGTTCATGAGGCTCAGTTCAGAATTCGTGATGCGCATCAGCCCAGAATACTGCTGGAAATAACGGTGCTCAAACTCGTTAAGATGACGCGCACAGCCGGGCTTGCGGAGCTTCTTGCCAAAATCGATGAATTGAAGCACCATTCATCCGGAAACTCAGATCCCGGCGGCGGTTCAACAACGCGACCAGCACAAACACAGGGAGCGCCGGCGGCATCACCTGAAAAAAAAAATCCTGAAAAACAGGTAAAGCCGGAACCCAAAAGTGAAAGTGCTCCGGCGTATGTAAGGCCCGGCCTTCGTCCGGTGGTGTCGAGAAAGCCGGGAAAAACAGCCCGCGCCCAGGTAAATGCAAGCAGCAACGGAGCGGCATCACCTCAAAAAAAAGGGGCACAGCAGTCGCAGAAGCCGGTCGGGACGGACGAGCAAAACATGGTGGAAGACGATCCGCTGCAGTCTCAGTCAGATAGCGACAAGCAGCTGTATCTGCATCAGGTTACCGGAGTTTGGGAAAAATTTGTGAAGGAACTTGGCCCGCCAGTGCCGGTTCGTGTTAAAATGTGTCTCGACAGCGTGAAGCCGGTTGACCTGAAAGGCCGCGAGCTTGTACTCGAAAGCAGAGATCATTTTGTGGCTCAGCTGATTGAGGAAAATCAGCAGCATCTGAGTGTTTCACTCGAGCCCTATATCGGGGCCATGCTAAAAATTCGCTGTGTTGTTAAGATCGGTGAGGACCAGCAGAATCAGGCCGAAGACCCTTATACGCGTTTTCGCAAGCTTCAGGAAAAAGACCCGCGGATTAAAACAATTGTTGATGTTTTTGGCGCCGAGCTGGAATGGTAACTGCACGCGCAGTGAAATGATAACCCGCCGGTACCCGTTACCCGCACAGGAATTAATTTTCAACCTAAAAGCAGAAGGATAATACAATGGATAACAATATGGCCGATTTGTTCGGCAAAGTTAACGAAATGCAGCAGCGCATGAAGGAAGCCCAGGAAAGCCTCGGGCAGCTGGAAGTAAGCGCTGAAGCTGGCGGCGGCATGGTAAAAGTAACCGCCAACGGGAAAAAGGAAATCACGGCAATTAAGCTGGAAAAAGATATCATCGATCCGGAAGATCCGGATATGCTCGAGGACCTCATTATTGCGGGCGTAAATAAAGCACTACAGGCGGCCGAGCATGCATCAAAGGAAAAGATGCAGGAAGTTACGCGCGGTATGCTGCCGGGCGGAATTCCGGGTATGGATATGAGCAAATTTGGCCTTTAAGCCGTTGTTTTATCCTTTCTGATGCAGATAACTTCCGAAACTCTCGAACGGGCAGTTGAGCAGCTGGCCCGGCTGCCCGGGGTAGGTCGCAAGTCAGCTCAGCGTTTGGCCATGCACCTTCTGAAACAGGAGAAGGAGCAGGTTCAGGCTCTGGCGCAGTCCCTAAGCGACCTGAAAGAAAAAATACTCTACTGTTCGGTTTGCTATGCCGTAACCGATCAGGATCCCTGCCCGATTTGCAGCTCCGCCAAACGGCGGAAAAATGTGATCTGCGTGGTGGAGGATATCCGCGATGTGTACGTGATTGAGAAAACCAATGAGTTCCGCGGTACCTACCACGTACTTGGTGGCGTGATATCTCCGCTTGACGATATCGGACCCGATGATATCCGGATTAAAGAACTTGTGAGGCGTATCAGCGAAGAAAAAGAGGAAAAGGTTGATGAAGTGATTCTCGCCCTTAATCCCGATGCAGAGGGCGAAGCCACTTCGTTCTACATCAACAAAATGCTGAAACCGTTCGGAGTCTCGATAACGCGGATTGCCCACGGAATTCCAATGGGTACCGAACTTGAATTTATTGATGAGGCCACGCTCAGCAAGGCATTCGCAGGCAGAAATGCATTTTAAAAAACGGGAAACTAACTCAGGGGAGCGCATGTGATTTACATCTTCGGAGCGCTGATGTTCTGGCTGTTTCTGCTGCTTACATCAAAAAGAAAACTCCTTTCGCGGGCCGAGCGCAGAAAGCGCAGAATCGAGCTGATTGAGTACGCCGGTGCCGCTGCAATTTGCGCAATAATGGCGGAAGCCCTGATTAAGGGTGATGGTGAAGCCGGAATCTATCCCTGGATTGTAATTGCCGCGGTAACCGGATTTTATGCATACCGCATCATAAAAATCCGCATCAGAGCTAAGCAGAAAAGCGCTTGATGGGGTCCTGGAAATGAAGCTTGCAAAACCCCGAAAAATATCTGAATATGCGAAGTGCAAAATTTCAGATTTTTTGTGAAGAGTTCATTCAAACAAACATAACATTCCGGGGCTATGAAGGATATAAACGGGGATGATCAGGCCACGCCGTACAGGTTAGCGCGTATTCTTTTTTTGTCGCTTACCGCGGCACTTGGCGGTTTTTTATTCGGGTTCGACAGCGGAGTTATCAACGGTACGGTTGATGCCCTGCAAACCACCTTCGATTCCGATGCGGTCGGTACAGGGTTTAACGTTGCCTCTATGTTGCTTGGCTGCGCGGTGGGTGCTTTTTTTGCCGGAACCCTGGCAGACAAGCTGGGGCGAAAACCGGTGCTTATTATCACTGCTGTTGCGTTTATAATCAGCGCCTGGGGATCCGGAATTGCTGCAAGCTCCGGCCAGTTTGTGTTCTTCAGAATTCTGGGCGGTATGGCCGTTGGTGCGGCGAGTATCCTCACCCCGGCATATATCAGCGAAATAGCTCCGGAGTCGATACGGGGACGCCTTGCAAGCCTTCAGCAGCTGATGATTGTACTCGG
>PXAI01000019.1 GCA_003567135.1 Balneolia bacterium
AATCAGGTTTTGGATTTTTTGGATTGGAATCTTCAATAGGGTCTGGTTTTTGGCGGTCTGAAGCCCACCGCTGTCGATACGTTCTGTACAGATGGTTCGTTGGGAGACGAGGTTATCGACAGGGCCGGTTTCAACCGGCTACTGGCGATTGGGATAATTCAATCCGGGCTGTTGATTGGGTGGACTGAAGTCCACCACTGTCGATACGCCCTGAGTCGATAGTGCGTTGGTAGAAGGCCGGTATCGACAGAGCCGGTTTCAACCGGCTACAGGCGATTGGGTGCATTCAATCCGGGCTGATTGGCGGACTGAAGTCCACCGCTGTCGATACGTTCTGTGCCGATGGCGCGATGGGAGTCAGGCGTATCGACAGAGCCGGTTTCAACCGGCCAATTATTAAACCGGGTAATCCAAAACGGCTGATTTTATTACCCCAGCCCGCTATCCTCAAAAATTCGTTTATTCAGGTGATCTTTGTTAAATTCAAACCGACTGTAACAGAATAAAATTCTGACTGTAATTAACCGGTGTAATAAGATCAGACGCAGGCCGGTAAATCAATTATTTGTAACGTTAATCAATAGTATTTGTGAAGTCATCAATTCGTATAGCATCCGGCCAGGGATTTTGGGGAGATTTGCCATCCGCGCCGGTTAACCAGGTTAAACAAGGCCCGATCGATTATTTAATGATGGATTACCTCGCCGAGGTTACCATGTCCATCATGCAGAAACAGAAACTGCGGAATCCCGACTGGGGATATGCGCGTGATTTTGTGGAGGTCATCAAACAGATTCTGCCCGAAATCGCGGCGGGAAAGGTAAGGGTGATGTCGAATGCGGGCGGGGTGAATCCGGTTGCCTGTAAGGATGCAATCCTGAAAGCGGCCAAGGAAGCCGGCGTTACGGGACTAAAAGTAGCCGTAGTTGATGGCGACAACATTCTCGATGAAATTGATGATCTCGTTAAAGCGGGTCATAAGCTGGAAAACATGGAAGACGGTCGCCCGGTTGATGTCGTTCGTGATAAACTGCTTAGCGCCAACGTATATTTTGGCGCGGAGCCGATGGTGAAAGCACTCGACGAAGGCGCGCACATCGTGGTAACCGGCCGTGTAACCGATACAGGTCTCTGTCTCGCACCGATGATTCACGAGTTCAAATGGTCGTTTGATGATTTTGACAAAATGGCTTCAGGAACCGTGGCAGGTCATATTCTGGAATGTGGCGCGCAGAGTTCAGGCGGAAATTTCACCGACTGGGAAGATGTTCCAGGAATGGCGCAAATCGGTTTCCCGATGGTGGATGCTTATCCCGACGGCACGTTTACCGTAACGAAGCACGATAAAGCGGGCGGACTTGTAAACGAAATGACCGTAAAAGAGCAGCTGCTTTACGAGATCGGCGATCCCGCGGAATACATCACCCCGGACTGCGTGGCGGATTTTTCATCCATCAAGCTGAAGCAGGATGGCGAAAACCGGGGGAAGGTCTTTAATATCAAAGGAAAACCGGATACGCCTTTTTATAAAGTATCAGCCAGCTATCTGGATGGCTACAAGGTTTCAGGCACGCTCGCATACGCCTGGCCCTATGCGCTTAAAAAAGCGGTGAGAGCAGGAGAGATCCTCAAACAGCGCGCGGAAGATCTCGGCCTGAAATTCGATGATTACAACGCAGAATATGTTGGCTACAACGGCTGTAATGAAAAACCGTTGCCCGAAAATTTCGATCGCGATACGCCCGATGAAGTCTCACTTCGGATTTCAATGAGCGGCCCCGATCAGATTGATCTCAACCGTTTTGGCATGGAGCTGGCTCCGCTGATTTTAACCGGTCCGAGTGCCGTTACGGGTTTTGCGGGAGGGCGCCCAAAAGCGAGTGAAATCGTGGCATACTGGCCGGCGCTCATTAAAAAAGAGGCTTGCAAACCGCGTACTACCATATATACCACGTGATTATCAAAAAATTGAATCCAATAGCGCATTAAATGCAGAAGCTCGTTATTTTTGGGCTTGCAAAAATCCACTTGTAATATTATTCGTTTGAAATCATGCTAATAGGTATAATCGGAGCCGGGCTTGCCGGATTAACAGCAGGACACAAGCTCGTTAAGGCGGGTCACGACGTTATTGTTTTTGAAAAAAGCCGCGGATTTGGCGGCAGGCTTGCAACGCGCTACGCAGGAGAGAATCATGAAATTAAGTTTGATCACGGTATTCCGCATCTTTCTGCCGATCGTCCGCTTTTCAGAGGTTTTATTCAGGAGCTCGAAGAAAAAGGCATCGTAGAATACTGGACCGATAGCTTCAACTATTGGGATGGCCAGATGATCCACACAAAGCATCCGAACATTATAGGCAAGAAATATTACAAGGCCACAGACGGAATGAATCAGGTTGGAAGATATCTGAGCCGCTGGCTGGAAGTCCGCACCAATGAAAAGGTGATCGGGTTTACCTATCTCGGAAACAAACGCAGAAACAAAAAGCCGTGGATGCTCAATTTCGAAGATTCCTCAACGGTTGAGGTAGATGCAGTCATTGTAGCCACTCCGGCCGTTCAGGCTTACGGGCTGATCGAAAATGCGCAGGATGAAACCGTGGTACGAAACGTAATCCGCCGGATTGATACGATCAGCTATGAGAATGCCTATTCCGTTATGCTGACCTACAACAAGGCTGAAACGCCTGAATGGAACGGAATTACCTGTAAAGATGAGCCCATCCGCTGGATTGGGAATGAAAATAAAAAACGGGATAACGGCGAGAAATTAACACTGGTGCTGCATTCTGAGAGCAACTATGCCGTGAAGAACATCAATACACCGCATGAAGATGTGATCCAGGAACTTGCAGGATCGCTCCGGAAAATTGTTGGCGACTGGGCCGGACGGTTTGATGAAGCGCAGGCGCACTACTGGAGATATGTACAGCCGAGAACGTTTTTCGAGGAATCTTTTGTTATTACGGGTCCGGAAGACGCTCCGCTTATGCTGACAGGTGACTATCTTGGTGGAAAGGGCACTGAAAGTGCTTATGAATCTGGTTACAAACTTGCCGAAAAGCTGATCGAAAACCGGAAATAAACCTCCATTTCCGCATAAACGCACTCCGTGAGAGAGCTTTTAAAACTCAACCATTACTTTTATAAGTACAAGGGCACCATACTGCTTGGTGTTCTGTTTCTTATTTTTGCCAACGGGTTTCTCGTGTGGATTCCTGTGCTTATCCGGCAAACCATCGATGCGATTGAGGAACTTACGGAAGCCGGTTTTGCCACCACAGATTCTGTCTGGCAGGCGCTTACATCCCCCGAAGCTGGCTCACTGCTGGCGATGAACTCATTTTATCTGATTTTGGCGGCACTCATGTACGGTGTACTTCTGTTCGCCACGCGCCAAACGCTCATCGTTACCTCGCGGCGTATCGAGTTTGACATAAGAAATGAGATTTACGATAAGCTTCAAAGACTGCCGCAAAGCTACTTCGCCAGGAATAATACGGGGGATATTTACGTGAGAGCGACCGAGGATATCGTACGCGTCCGGGAATATTTTGGTCCTGCGTTTATGTATATGACCCAGACCATTGCCCGATCCGGAATCATTATCACCATCATGCTTCTGGTAAATCCGAAGCTGACGATGTGGGCGCTGCTGCCGCTTCCGTTTTTATCATTGTTCGCGTATTGGGTGAGCGGATTTATTCACGTCCGGTCGAATGAAATTCAGGAACAGTACGCTAATGTAGCAGGCCGGGCACAGGAAGCATTTTCGAGCATACGTCTTATAAAAGCCTATGCACGAGAGGATTATGAGTCAGATCGCTTTAAAAATGAAAGCCAGGTTTACAAAACTAAAAAGCTCAGGCTGGATATTGTCGAGTCACTTTTTCATCCGTTGTTAAGCCTGATGATTGGCCTTTCTGTGGTTCTCGTTCTCTGGCAGGGTGGTTTAATGGTTATCGAAGGAATCGTGACCATTGGAAACATCGCTGAGTTTATTATTCACGTTACGTATCTCACGTGGCCGGTTGCATCGCTGGGGTATACCATCAACCTGATTCAGCGTTCGGCAGCGTCCCAAATCCGGATCGCAAAAATGATGGCTGAAGCAGATGAGATCAGTGATTCCGATACTACCAATTTTAAAATTGATAAGCTGAAAGGAGAGATTGAGTTCAAAAATGTTAGTTTCCGCTATCCGGACAGCAAAGAGTATGCGTTAAAAAATATTAGCTTCAGGATAAAATCAGGGGAGTCAGCGGCTTTCGTTGGAAGAACCGGAAGCGGGAAAACGACACTCATTCAACTTATTCCGCGATTATTTGATCCCACAGAGGGCGAAATTTATGTGGATGGGATTAATTATAAAGAAATTCCACTCACCGTTTTAAGGCAAAATATAGGTTTCGTTCCTCAGGATACTTTTTTATTTTCAAGTACGATTGGTGATAATATTTCGTTTGGGATAAAAAACCCTACGTACGAAAAAATTCATGAAGCCGCTGAACAAGCACAAGTCTTAGATAACATACTCGAATTTGAAAAGAAATTTGACACCGTACTGGGTGAACGAGGAATCACACTGTCAGGCGGGCAAAAACAAAGAACTTCTATAGCCAGAGCGCTGATCAGAAAACCGGCAATTTTAATACTTGATGACTCGCTGAGTGCGGTTGATACAAAAACAGAAGATGCAATTTTAAACCATCTTAAATCTGAAATGGAACACAGGACGACTTTGACGGTCAGCCACCGTATATCAAGTGTGATTAATGCTGACAAAATCTTCGTAATAGATGATGGTCAAATAGTTGAATCAGGTAATCATGAGTCACTGATCAACAAAAATGGATATTACGCTAACATGCATAAAAAGCAATTACTTGAAAAAGAGCTTGCAGATCTTTAACACACCAAAACACAAAAAAAACTGCCAGCCTGACCGCTGCAGGATATAAACTACACGAGATAAGGAGAAATCACTATGATTATCGTGCCCCTGGGGGTTGCTTCCGCTACCCCAACCGCTAAAAGACACTTGTCTTCCGTTGCATTATGGAGAGATGGCCGCGTCTTTTTATTTGATTGTGGCGAGAACGCTCAGATGAGAGCTCTTCAGGCTGGATTAAAACGGTCTAAAATCGACTACATTTTTATTTCACACATGGATGGCGACCATTTCTTTGGCCTGCCGGGATTGATTTCCACCATGCAGCTGCAGCGCCGTGAAAACGATCTTCACATCATCGGTCCGGAAGGATTGAAGGATTTTGTTGAAGCATCGCTCAAGGCCGCTGACATCGAGCTCTCGTTCGATATTCACTTCACCGAACTAACCGATGGTTTCGATCATCAGGTTGTGGTTGATGAAGATGAGTTCTACGTCGAGGCGCGTCCGCTGGAGCATAAATCGCTCTGTCTGGGTTTCCGTTTTCAGGAAAAAGATAAGCCCGGCAAAGTTGATGCAGCCAAAGCCCAGGAAATGGGGATTTCTGAAGATCAGCAGTATAAGGATCTGAAAGCAGGCAAGGATGTCGAGCTGGAAGATGGTACGATTGTTTATTCCAAGGATATTGTAGGTGAGCCTAAAAAAGGGCACAGTTTCGCATACGTTACAGATACACTCTTTTCCGTAAATGCGCTGAAGCTCGCGTACAAAGCTACATTGCTTTACCACGAAGCCACATTCGACACTACGCTGAAAGACAAAGCGCAGGAAACGTATCACTCCACAGCTGAAGATGCGGCTACAATCGCGCTGAAAGCTGAAGTGGAGCGTCTGGTTATCGGACACTTCTCCGCCCGTTACACGAATCAGTTTGTGCTGCTAAAAGAAGCGCGTAAAACTTTCCGTGAAACCTGGGTTGCCACCGAGCTTCGCCCGATCATGACCGATCCGGAGCACGAAAGAGGCATTATCGAAGCTAAAGTTGAAATTGAGCCCATTGGCAAGCCAAACCAGCGTCATTCGAAAGGCGGACGCGGCGGCGGTGGCGGGCACCGTGGCAAAGGAAAATATTTCCGTTCAAGACGCCGTGATGGCGGCGGCTACAGAGACAACCGTGGCGGCGGATACCGTGATAATCGTGGCGGCGGCGGTTACAGAGACAACCGTGGCGGCGGTTATCGTGATAATCGTGGCGGCGGTTACAGAGACAACCGCGGTGGCGGATACCGCGATAATCGTGGCGGCGGCGGCGGTTACAGAGATAACCGCGGCGGCGGATACCGTGACGATCGCGGCGGCGGTGGTTACAGAGACAACCGTAGTGGCGGATACCGTGATGATCGCGGAGGCGGCTACAGAGACAATCGAGGCGGTGGATACCGTGACGACAGAGGTGGCGGCGGCTACAGAGATAACCGGGGCGGAGGTTACGATAATCGCCGTGATAACCGGAACGATGACCGCAGAAATAATGATTATCAAAATCGTGACAGACGTAAAGATCAGGACAGGGATAAGGACTCAGACCAGTCTAACCTGCCGATAACGCCAAGAGCACCGTTTGACGATTTTGACCGCTTCTGACAAAAATAAAAAATCGAATAACAACAAAGCCGTCGATTCACGCCTGATTCGACGGCTTTATGTTTATCTGGAACCTTATAAATGGTATCTGGTCGGCGCATTATTTATTACGCTGATCGTATCGTTTGCAGGTCCGCTTCGGCCGTATCTCATTCAGGTCGCCGTAGATGATTACATCGCAAAAGACGACGGCGCCGGGTTACGGCTGATCATCTATTTATACGTTGGCGTACTGTTTTTGGAATCCCTGCTGATGATCGCCACGACGTACCTCACCCGCTGGATAGGTCAGGGAGCGTTGTTTTCGCTCAGAAACGCCGTATTCAATAAAATACAGTCGCTTCACGTACAGTTTTTCGACCGCAATCCCATCGGGAAACTGATAACCCGAACCACCAACGACATCGAAGCGCTCAGCGATCTGCTGTCATCTGGCGTGGTGAATATCATTGGAGACATCCTCCGGATATTCTTCATAATGGGATTCATGTTTTACATGAGCTGGGAGCTTTCGCTTGTGGCGCTTTCCACGCTTCCGCTGTTGTTTTATGCCACGTTTGTATTCAAGGCAAAAGTTCGGGTTGCGTTTCTTAGCGTTCGCGACCGCATTGCACAGGTTAATTCCTTTGTGCAGGAGCACATCAACGGGATGAGTATTGTGCAGCTTTTTGGCCGCGAAAAAGAGGAGATGGAGCGTTTTCGTGAAGTCAACGAAAATCACGCTTCAGCCCACATTAAGACCATTTTTCTGTTCGCTATTTTCTGGCCGACTGTGGAGGTTTTATCCAGCCTGGCCATGACGCTCGTGATCTGGTACGGCGGTGCAAGTACGCTTTCAGGCACGCTCACCTTCGGTATCCTGCTGGCATTCATTCAGTACGTTCGCCTCTTTTTCCTGCCGGTTCGCGATCTCTCCGATAAATTCAATACGCTGCAAAGCGCGCTGGCTTCCTCCGAACGAATATTCAGCGTACTGGATACAGAAAACAGGGTTAAGGAATCAGAAAACCCGGTTCAGAATCCGCTTGTCAAGGGTACGATCACATTTGAGAATGTCTGGTTCAGGTACAACGAAACCGAAGATTATGTATTGAAGGATGTCAGCTTTGAAGTTCCGGCCGGCACAACATGCGCGGTCGTTGGGGCAACGGGCGCCGGCAAAACGACGCTTATTAATTTGGTAACACGCTTTTACGATATTGAACGAGGCACCATTCGCCTTGACGGAATTGATATTAAGGATTATTCTTTGTTTGATCTTCGCTCGGCTTTCGGACTTGTGCTTCAGGATAACGCACTGTTTTCGGGAACCATCATGGATAACATCACGCTTGGTAATCCCAAAATTGACAGGCAGAAAGTACTTGAGGCCGGACATTTAGTAGAAGCTGACCGTTTTATCAACAAACTTCCCGCGAAATATGACTACGTATTGCAGGAACGCGGAAGCTCGCTTTCTATGGGGCAGCGGCAGCTGATTTGTTTCCTTCGGGCGATGGTTTATGATCCCGAAATACTTATTCTTGACGAAGCCACTTCAAACGTGGATTCCGAAACGGAAGAGCTGGTCAGCAACGCCATGAATATGCTGCTAAAAGACAGAACGTCGATTATTATCGCACACAGGCTCGCGACTATTCAGCACGCGGATAACATTCTGGTGATGCACAAGGGTGAAATCAGGGAATCGGGATCGCATAACGAATTGCTCGGCCGGTCCGAAGGTATTTACCGCAAACTTTACGAATTACAGTATAAAGATCAGATCGTAGCCTGATCACAACCTAAATCAAAATAATTCAACACATGTTATCAGCAGAAATGCACACAGAAAAGGGTGTCATGAAGATTCAGTTCTTCCAGAATGATGCGCCCAAAACCGTTGAAAACTTTGTTAATCTTTCAAAGGACGGGTTTTATGACGGCCTCAAATTTCACCGCGTTATTCCAGATTTCGTGGTTCAGGGGGGATGCCCGAAAGGCGACGGAACCGGAGGCCCCGGTTACAAAATCGACTGCGAACTTACCGGCGACAATCAGCATCACGATCGTGGTGTGCTTTCTATGGCCCATGCCGGCCGCAATACCGGCGGATCACAATTTTTTATCTGCCATAATCGCCAGAACACCCAGCATCTGGATCGAAATCATACCGTATTCGGAAAAGTGGTGGAAGGCTTGGACGTAATCGACAAGATTCGTCAGGGTGATGAGATTCAGAAAGTTGTAATTTCAGAAAACGACTGATTATTAAAAGTTCATGCATATCCGGAGATAGCTCCGGGTATGCGTTAAATTTAATTAAACTAATTCTTTAGTATGTCGGGTATTTGGGGAATTTACAAAACTACAGGAGTTGAGGATATCGACTATGGCCGGTACCTTTCATCGTATAACTATCCCGGAATCATTAATAAGAAGTTCAGAATTTCTGAGAATACTGTTTTTGGCCGGTCTTCTATCAATAAATTTGGTGCGGATCGTTTTAACCAATCAGAAAACGGATCCTTTTTTCTGAACGAAGGCGTGCTTCTGAATTTCGAAAAAAATCAGCTTCCGAATGTCTTCATCAGCTCGTACCGGGAAAATCCCGAATTACTATTTGACTCACTGACAGGTACCTACTCTGGCGCTATAGATAATAAGGATGAAATCATCCTGTATAATGACTACGTTTCCTCAAAACCTCTTTACTATTTCGTTTTACGGGATCAGGGCGGGTTTTTGTTTTCATCAGAGCTACAGTTTTTTCCTCCTGTTTTAAAAAAACTCGGCATAGAAATTCAACCGGATACTGAAGCCTGGAAAGAGCTCTCGGTTTTTGGCTATTTGCTCGGCACAAAAACACTGATTAACGGTGTATCCAAATTAAAGCGAAACAGCGTACTGCATTTTAGCAAAAATACGGGAAAGGTTTCTGTCAGTAAGGCCAAACCAGAAAGCTTTGAAGGATCGGACGATCTTAATCTGGAGGAGATATTTAACCGGATTGATGGCAGGTTCAAAAAGATAATCGACGACGCGCATCAAAAAGATATCAGCTACGGTTACAGGCATCTACACGCCCTGAGCGGTGGACTCGATTCAAGAGTTAATGTGGGATTGAGCTTTAAGTCGGGCTATTTTGATATGAAGTTGCTAACATTTTCAGAGTCAGGTGTTGCTGAAGGAAAATGCGCATCAGATTTTGCCGCGTCAATTGGTAAGTCCATCGACTTTATTCCATTGGATAATGGCAAGTACTTATCCACAAGTTTGTTGCCTTGTGGTATTACTGGTGATGGCATTGTGGGAATTCAGGGAGCGGCGCATCAGTTTTATGCGCTTGAAAATTATAAACTGGACGATTCAGGTATATTTCACACCGGTCAGCTTGGAGATGCCGTTTTCGGCACATTTACAGGTGATGAAGAATCGTTGTATAGGAAAGTCCGCAAGCAGTGTTTTTTCCGGAATGATGATTATTTTGATAAACTCTTTTCAAGCAATTCAGGCTTTTTACAATACGGAGAGCTGGGCAATAAAGGGTACCCGCTATTTATTTTTGAGGAGCGTTTCATAAACGGTACACTAAACGGAGATCGTGTAAGTACAAATTTTACGGATTCATTTTCTCCGTTTTGTGACCACGAGATTATCCAGCTCATGTACGGTTTGCCTGCCGATAAATACAACGGCCAGAAAATCTATATCGATTTCCTGAAAAGTCGTTATCCTTTTATGCTTGATTCTAAAATTGACCGGTCATTCTTTAAACCCAAAAACTATACGGTGTACAAGTACGGCTGTTTGGCCAAGAAAGTCTGGAGAAAATTCATTGATCCGGATTCAATGGTTCCGTTTGGAAAATGGTTCAGGGAGAATAAAAAACTGTCCACGTGGTTGATCGGGGAGAGGAATAAACTTCTGGCCGAGTATGGAAGTGAGCAGGTTATCAACGAGTACGCTAATCTCAATGAAAAAGATATTATGGCCTGCTTTCAGTCCCTGACGTTGCTGCTGGCGTATGATCTACACTTCGGGAAAAACATCGTTAATAAACTGCCGGAAAAGTACAGGTAATTCAAGCCGAAAAAAACAGCATAATTCCTTCTGTTTTTACTATATTTACAGTTAACCCTTCACCTAAGATGTATCTGCTATGTCTGGAACCTGTAAATTATCATCACTAATTCTGATCCTCATTATTGCGATTGCAAACAGCGGTTGCAACATGGTCGGCGGCGGCAGCGATACGCTGAATGTAGATATCAAAAACTGAAAAAAATGTATTCAGCATTTTATCGAATGACGTTGTTGATGTGGAAATCAAGAATCGCCGAATGCAATCTGTCTGGGTTATCGCTCCAGTAACTCCCGGCATTCAAGTACGTGAATCATCCGGATGGGATGAACGTGGCGCTTGCGGCATTTTTCTTCCAACTGTTCCTTCACTTTTAGAAATTAAGGCCGGTGAGACATTCAGCACCCACGTGGTTGGCTCAGTTGGAGATTGTTTTGAACCCGGAAAGCAGTACCGGCTGAGGTTCCATATTTATAGCAACAATTTCGATATTTCTGAAGTGACGGATCCGGAACAAACTGAATTTCTTTTGCTTCCGGAGCAGGAGCGTGTGAGTAATGTATTTTTGGTGAATCCGTAGGGTTTGTAAAGAGATATTTAGAGGGACCAAATCCTAAACGCCCACTAGAGACGCAAAATCTTGCGTCTCTACGTGGGCGTGGAACCTACGACAACCAATCAAGAGCAAAATTACTACAGATCAATATTATTTCGCCCAAATACCGCCTTCCCATCCTCAAAACCGCCATTTAATTTATAAACGGCGCAGGTTCATTTCTAAGCGGTAGTATTTAAAATATTCGTCAGGCTTATCATTAAGCAATAATTAACAGTGGTGTATCAGTCAGTGATATATCGCATTTATCAAAAGGGGAGTGCATACGTAGTTAGATCGTTGTGCTCCTGATCGCCGGAAAAAACCGGCGTTTCGATAAACAGAACCAATAAGATAAGTCAACACATGAAAATCAATACAAATACAATCAAGATAGTGACAGTGATGCTGTTCTCAGCCGTTTTGGCGGCATCATCTGTCGCACAAACCTCAGAATTCAGTGCAAATCAGGATTTGGATTTCGGTTTTGAATATGAAACTGAAATTACGGTAACACCCATGGGCTTTTTCCAGAGTCCAGATTTCCGTGCCTATTACGCCTATCAGCCACGCCTTATTAAAGTTAGAAATAATCAGCCGGAAGTTGCTGCAGGAGGAGGCCCGCAGGCAAACAATTTTTACTATGAATATGATGATGAGGGTAACATCACAAAACGCGTTAACTACCGAATCGATGAAAACGGCGATGAGGTGCTTCTTACTTATCAGGAATTTGCATATTCAGGTCAGGAACAGGTATTCCAAAGAACGTTACAGTATTCCGAAGGTGAAGTTATTGGTGGTAACGAACGTATCACGGAATTTGATGAAGAAGAGAATACTGAATACCTGATTTTAAGAAACTGGTCACCTCAAATGGGGGAAATTGTTAACAACATAAAACAAACAAGACTGTTTGATGAAATGGGTAACGTCACGGAACTCAGACTTTTCAATTGGAACATTGAAACGGAAGAATGGATTGAGGGCAACAGTTATTCTGCATATGAATATGAGTATAATGACAAAGGCCTGATGATTTCCATGGCCAGAATTCATGTTTTATTTGGTACCGGTACCCCGCAAAGCCTGATAACGTACGAATATGATGAGGAAGACAGATTGAAGCGCATTTTCCATGGAGTGTGGACTCATTTGGGAAACAATGAGTGGGAACCAGCCGAGCCTTTCAGAGTGAACGAGTTTGAATACCCTGAGCCGGAAAATGGTTTTGCCAATGCCACCGTACAGATAACAAAAGACAGAAATGAAGAAGGCATTTTCGTACCGGGCGGTAAACTTGTACAACAATTTGTTGGTAATGAATTTCGCAGCATAGAGTCAAAAGCTTATCAGTGGGATGCTGAAAATGAAGACTGGATACCCTCAAATTACAGTGGACGCCACCATTTCGATGACGGGACTACTGAATCCATATTCAGCGCCTGGTGGAGTACAGAAAACTCCGAATGGACATTTGACGGGCAAAACTTTGAAAACACGTATGAAGACGGTAAACTGACGCTTGTTGAGGTTCAGGAATATTACGATAACGATATCGTTTATTCGATCATATCTGTTCAGTTTGAATATGATGTAACTACAAGTATTGATGAGGGCACGACGGACCTGCCTGAGGCGCTTGCGCTCAATCAAAACTATCCCAACCCGTTTAACCCTGCAACCAACATCAGCTATACGCTGCCTTCCGATGGGAACATCAGGCTGGATGTATTTAATATTCAGGGCCAGCTGGTTTCAACGCTGGTGAACGGTTATCAGGCTTCGGGATCGCACACCGTATCGTTTGATGCCAGCGCGCTCGCCAGCGGAATCTACCTTTACCGCCTGACTTCAGCGGGACAGACGCTGACAAAAAAAATGATGCTCGTTAAGTAATTACGCTTTCTTATCTGATCAAAAAAAGGTCTGGGCAGTATTGCTCAGGCCTTTTTCTTTAACGGTCAAAATCTTTTTGCAAACGGTTTTGGAATAAAACCTGAATTTGATAGTTTACAATAAGTTACATCTGCGCAAAAAAGTAGCGCATACAGACGGAGAAAAAAATCAATCAAAGAAGAGAGCAATTATGAACAGACAAAATAAACTCCATGGATTTCTTGCAGGCAGCATAATGTTTATTCTGCTGCTTTCCATCGCCATTTCCGGTATTTGATACCAGGCCGATCCTGACGAACTGAAACGCATTTCCGGCGGATTCGGTTGTTTTAGTATATTGACTAAACAACACTGTAATTTTCGCTGACAAAATGCGTACGCCGATGGATCATAGATTAAGGAGATCAAAGCTTATCGTTGCCGGCATAACTTTGGTTATAGCCGGTTTGATCAGTGTTTTTGGATCAGGGTTTGCCTTCGGGCAGAATGATGACGATCCCGCTATTGAAGAAACTGACCAAAGCACGGTTACGGTTATCCGTGTAGAAGGAGCGATCGGGCCCACCGTATTAAATTATATCACCAGAGGAATTGATATTTCTCAGAGCCGCGGTGATGAAATGCTGGTCATTGAGCTGGATACGCCCGGCGGACTGCTCGATACCACGCAAAAAATTGTCCAAAAGCTTCTGGGTTCTGATCTGCCGGTTGCTGTTTACGTGACGCCAGACGGCGCAAGTGCGGGAAGTGCAGGCGCGTTCATCACCCTGGCGGCTCATATTGCTGCGATGTCTCCGGCTTCTAATATTGGCGCTGCCTCACCGGTATCGATGGGCGGAGCAGAGATGGACTCCGTAGCCCAAAAGAAGATATTCAGCTTTTCCGAGACTCTGATCGAATCTATTGCAGAGGAGCGCGGCAGAAACAAAGAGTGGGCAATTGCGGCGGTCAGGGATGGTAAAGCCTCAACCGGACGCGAAGCACTTGAACTGAACGTAATTGATTTTATCGCCACCGATCTGCAGGATTTACTCAACCAAACCGACGGCCTTGAAATTGAGGATCGGATCCTCCAAACCGCTAACGCTGAAATTAACCGCGTCGAACCCAATCTCGCAGAACGCTTTTTCGGATTTATTATCCGCCCTGAGGTGATGCTCATCCTCACGCTCGTAGCCATTTACGGAATTCTGGGCGAAGTGAGCGCGCCGGGATCAATTATCCCGGGCACAGCGGGCGTTATCTCGCTGATATTACTTTTGTACGGTGTCGCTGCCATGCCGATAAACACAGCAGGTTTTTTACTGATCATACTCGCTATCATTCTGTTTGTAGCTGAAGCCTTTACCCCAACCTACGGCGCGCTGCTTGCAGGTGGCGGTGTGTCATTTTTCCTGGGTGCGCTGATGCTCTTTCAGGATCTGCCCGAAGATATGCAGTTATCGCTTTACTGGATTATTCCGGCAACAATTCTGACCATTATGTTCTTTTTCTGGATCGCTTACTATGGTATCCGGGCACAGTTTGGAGGCCACAGAGCCGGAAAAGAATCGATGATCGGGAAGCATGTTGAAGTTACCGATGATGTCTCTGGTGAGAGCGGAGGCCGCGTATTTTTCTCCGGTGAATACTGGAATGCCCACAGCGACGAAGCTCACAAAACGGGAGAAACTGTAGAAATTGTCCGGTTTGACGGACTCAAAGTTTATGTTAAAAAAGTGACTAAAGAGGAGAACAACGATGGATAACGTACTTGATTTAGACAGCCTGTTTATTTGGTTTATTACCATTGCATTGCTGGTGTTGATCATCCTTCCGCAAATGATCAAAATACTTCGTGAATACGAACGCGGTGTGATATTCAGGCTCGGAAAATTCTATATGACCAAAGGCCCCGGGCTGATCATTCTGATTCCGTTTATTGATAAGATGGAGCGGATTGATCTTCGTGTACTCACGATTAATGTGGATAAACAGGAGATTATCACCAAGGACAACGTGACGGTAAACGTAGATGCGATCACTTTTTTCAGGGTTGTTGATGCCGAAAAGGCGGTCATCGCTGTTGAGGATTACATCTCCGCCACAACGTGGCTTGCACAGACCACGCTCCGCAGCGTGCTGGGCCAGGTCGAACTCGATGAACTGCTCGCTGAACGCGATGCGATCAACAAAAAAATTCAGGAAATCATCGACCGTCAGACTGATCCCTGGGGAATTAAGGTTGTTACGGTTGAGGTGAAAGATGTAATCCTGCCCGAAAGCATGAAACGGGCTATGGCACGTCAGGCTGAGATGGAACGTGATCGCCGTGCGAAAATCATTAATGCGCAGGGTGAATTCCAGGCCGCCGAAAAATTGGTTGAAGCCGGAAAGATGATTGAAAAAACGCCGACCGCACTGCAGCTACGCTACCTGCAAACCATGGCTGAAATAGGCGAAGAAAACGCTACGTTTACGATTCTGCCTATGCCAATCAGCCTGCTTGAAGCGTTCCAGGCCTTCGCGGATAAGAATAAGAAGGAATAGCTGGGATAATTGATTGTTTATTATGGTCTTTTGATTATTGATGTTGGAAATAGTTTCGGATTGCAGGGGCGAAAGATTTTTCGCCCCTGCAATTGGAACATGATGTCATCCCGCAAAATCCTTCTCGCGATAGCGAGGATTTATGCGCCGAGCCATTCGTCCCGACCCTTCGGGGGAGATCTTCCAGCGTGGATTTTGTTTCGGGCGTTGATGGCTTTCAGATGGCAGCCCCAAAAGGCGCAAGTACCATTTCGGGCGGCGATTTTTAGCCTTAAAAACAACTGTCCAACAGTAACGCTGGAAGATCCCGCATATCGTGTAACCATTTGTTCCTGAATTACTTCCGAGCCCGATTTCGGGATGACAGCGTTGGGGGTGCTGGTGGTGTGGTGTTGCGCGGATGGCGGCTTCGGATCGATATAAATTCTTATTGGGAAATTATCACCGATTCAAACATAAAGCCCATGTAATCGAAATCTGATCTACATATCACTCATCACTTCCGCTTTTCGCAACGCGCCGGCAAGTCGGGGCGTGTTTGGGCAGGTGAGAATCAGCGGTGATTTCCGGCCTTCGAGTTCGGCCAGAACCGTATTATCCTCAAGGGATAGCGTTACGTTTTGGATTTTGTTAACGCGGTAATCTCGCAGAGATTCAGCTTCAATCACTATCCTCTTGCTTGTGATATAAATGCTGCCTTCCAGATCAACTATATATCCGGTAACCTTGTACCGCTGTCCTGCTCGGACGTAAGAATCGAGAACGCGTTCGGCAAGGAGTCGGCCGGGCGTTGTGAACAACACTTTCTCATCTCTGGTTAGGTTTAACGGAGCTTCAACAGAATCAGGCTCCGCGTTCAGCGCTTCTCTGAAGTCCCGGTAGGCTCTGATCGTTTTGATCTCCTGCTGAAGTTTATCCCCGGAAAGTTTTAATCCCTTATAAATCCGGGCCAACTCTTTTTCTTCATCCTCCGAAATCATGTGATCGGCAACAAGTTCCTCAAAAAGCACCTGAAACGCATCATGGCAAATATCTGAAATCAGTTTTTCTGAAAGAGAGAGGTGATCCAGGATATTCCACAGCTTTTCTGCATCAATCCCGCTTGAAGAATCCAGATAAAGCGAAACGGCCGCTTCAGCAATCAAATATTGGTGATAGTTTTTAAAAGCAGCGGGGATATCAAGATCAATGTTTTTCAAAAGTTCACCCTCAGGATCTCCGCTGTGCTCCAGACGTTCCAGCCGTTCTTCAGTTTTCTGAATCGCCTGTTTGCCCTTCGTGTACAGAATGCCTGAATAACCGAAACCGCCGATCATCAAAATCAGTCCTGATGAAAGTGCAATATAACTTGCAAAAAGTAACCCGCCGAGCATCAGCAAAAAAGAAAACAGGGCGTAGCGAAAAACAAGATCGTAAAACCGGGGATGCTCCGGCGTTTTTAGTTCTGTTGGTTCCGGAAGCTTCTCTGCAGGCTCAAGATACGTAAGGCCTGTATCCATAAACTGATCGGCAGCAATTCGTGGCTGATTCGTTCCTGATCCCGTTCCGCGATGTTTCTTCTTCCTCAGGTTTTCGCGATAGTAAAATCCATGTCGACCTCCGGCCACGTAAGCACCTTTCTTATTCAGCCCAAGCCGCGAACCCGTAACTCCAACAGAAAGCCCAAGTCCGCCCTTTGAAAGATTGAGTCTGACGGGCCCCGAACTAAAACTTTTTCGCAGAAAAAATCCCATATAAGAATGATTAATGATTATCTGACAAGATGAAGATTAAGGGATTAAATCCCAAGATTGTATTGGCGGTTATCAAAGATGAATTGATTTAATTTGTGAGCTATTTGTTTAGAACGTGTCGACAATGGTGGATTTCAATCCACCAAAATCAGCCAAATCCAATCCCAGAATCGCCAGCAGCCGATTAAAACCGGCTCTGTCGATATGATTGTCTTGTATGGAGCAATCTGCTAAAACCGTATCGACAATGGTGGATTTTAATCCACCATAACCAGCCAAATCCAATCCCAGAATCGCCAGCAGCCGGTTGAAATCGGTTCTGCCGATATGATTATCTCGTATGAGCAATCTGCTAAAATAGTATCGACAATGGTGGGTTTCACCCACCCGTTGCAAACTCAACAATTATGAATTTTGAATTCACTAATTCTGAATTTCCCTTTCTCAATTACTTTCTGTTTATTTAGCCTGATGCCCCGTTAATCGGTTCCGGTTGGTTTTCGGCCGGATTCGGGCTTCTGGAAATGACTGTAATCAGCGAAACCATCCGAAAAAGCGGGAGGGAAGTTGATATTTAAAGATCAAATACGTTTAATTCGATTGAACTAAAAATAATTAATCCAAACAGAGACATTGACTTATGGCTGAATCAAAGAAAAAACCTGAAACCATTGCTGAAAAAGAAGAGCTTTTTCATCCACCCAAAGAGATTAAAAAAAATGCCCACATTAAGGATTACGATAAGGTTTACGAACGATCGATAAAAGATCCTGAAGGATTCTGGGCTGAGGAAGCGGAAAAACTGGAGTGGTACAAAAAATGGGATAAGGTTTTTGACTACTCCGAAAAACCGTTCTTTAAATGGTTTGCCGGCGGGAAAACGAATATCATTCAAAACGCGATCGACCGGCATCTGAAAACCTGGCGGCGAAATAAGCTGGCGATTATCTGGGAAGGGGAACCTGGTGATGTCCGTACGATGTCGTATCATGCGCTGAATCGGGAAGTAAGTAAATTTGCCAGCGTTCTGAAAAGTATGGGCGTTCAGAAAGGCGAAATTGTTACGATTTACATGCCGCAGGTTCCTGAACTGGCTATCGCCATGCTTGCATGTGCTAAAATCGGCGCCGCGCACAGCGTGGTTTACGGCGGATTCAGCGTAGAAGCGCTCGCCGACCGTATTGAAAGTGCAAGCAGCCGCGTACTGGTCACCGCCGACGGTGGCTGGCGTCGTGGTAAAATTACCGACCTGAAATCAATCGCCAACGAGGCTATGGACCGTTCGCCCTCCATCGAGGTTTGTATAACGGTAAAACGCACCGAGCACGAAGTCCATATGGAAAACGACCGCGATTTCTGGTATCACGATCTTATGGCGCTTCCAATTGCGAGTCCAAAATGTGAAACCGAGGTGATGGACGCCGAGGATATGCTCTTTATCCTGTTTACCTCAGGCACAACCGGAAAGCCTAAGGGATTGCTGCATACGCATGGTGGCTATTCGGTTTACACGGCTACCACGCACCGCTATGTGTTTGATATTAAGGATGAAGACCGTTTCTGGTGCGCGGCAGATCCGGGCTGGATTACGGGGCACAGCTATCTCGTTTACAGTCCGCTGATTAACGGCTCAACGATTATGATGTACGAAGGTGCGCCGAATCATCCTTACCCAAATCGCTGGTGGAGCATGATCGAGAAATACGGCGTTTCAATTCTTTATACATCACCCACTGCCATTCGAGGATTGATGCGTTTTGGTGATCAGTGGCCAAAACGCCATGATCTTGGAATGCTCAGGCTTCTCGGATCTGTTGGTGAGCCGATCAACCCGGAAGCGTGGAAATGGTACCACAGGGTTATTGGAAACGAAAAATGTCCGATTATGGATACGTGGTGGCAAACCGAAACCGGCGGATTTATGATTTGTCCGCTGCCGATTACGCCGCTTAAGCCGGGTTCGGCCACAAAGCCGTTCTTTGGCGTGGAAGTTGCCATTGTAGATGAGAATGGCAAAGAGGTAAAAGCAGGCGAAGAAGGTAAGCTGGTGATCAAAAAGCCAACGCCCGGCATGGCACGTACTATCTTCCAGGATCCTGACCGCTATGTGGATACATATTGGAAAGAGTACGAAAAACAGGGATGGTACAAAGCCGGAGACTCAGCCCGGATCGATGAAGACGGATATATCTGGGTCATCGGGCGCATTGATGACGTGATTAAGGTCAGCGGCTACCGTCTTGGAACGGCAGAGGTGGAAAGCGCTGTGGTGAGTCACAGCGACGTAGCCGAAGCCGCCGCAATTGCGCTGCCGCACGAACTGAAAGGAAACGCAATCCACGTTTACTGCATCCTGAAAGCCGGCGTTAGCGGTGACAAAAAGCTGGCAAATGAAATCCGCGAACACGTTAGCCGTGAAATCGGTCCTATTGCGAAACCGGAAGAAGTAGCTTTTCTGGATTCGCTTCCAAAAACCCGAAGCGGAAAAATTATGCGTCGCGTACTAAAAGCCCGCGCCATGGGCGTTGATGAAGGTGATTTGTCAACTCTGGAAGAGTAACATAATCCCGCACAAATAAATGAAGCGTCTTCGGTATACTCCGGAGACGCTTTTTTATTTTGAAACACTTTTGTCTAGAATACTCAGATTCCTCTAAGGAAAATTGATTTTGATTTTACAATGGATTGTTTTTATCGGAAAAACAGAAATCCGGCCTTTGGATAAAATGGCGTTAAGAACCGCAGCGGAGTGAAGCGTTAAGAATAAAATCATACCGCTGAGGAACCTCAGAAATGGCTAATATGGTAGCGGAGCATTGATTTTATTTAGCGCAACGAAGCGAAGGTTTAGCCATTTTATCCCAGCCGGCGGCTTTTGGGTTACCTTTTGTCCGCACAAAAGGTAACAACGTCTTAATGAGATGGTCGGCACAACCTGCTACAAGGGGTTCATTTTAAAATCATGCTCACATATTTATTACATATATCGGATAATTTCATATTTTCAGCGATATGAAACGATTTGTTTTGAAAAAGCCGGTTAATGAGCGGCCTGATTACACCATACCTTATGAGGAAAAGCTGAATAAAAGTCAGCTCGAAGTGGTGATGCATAATCGCGGTCCGGCGCTGGTTATTGCAGGAGCCGGTACCGGTAAAACAAGAACGCTGGTTTACCGCGTAGCCAGACTTGTAGAGTCCGGGGTTGATGCCTCGGGAATTTTGCTGCTCACATTCACACGGAGAGCCGCGCGTGAAATGCTTGACCGCGCCAGCGCAATTCTGGATGAGCGTTGCCGGAAAGTAAAAGGAGGGACGTTCCATTATTATTGCAGCCAGCTGCTGCATCGATATCATCAGAAAATCGGGTATCCGAAAGATTTCACGATTATGGATACGTCTGATTCGCTGGAAGTAATTCAGCTTCTCAGGTCGGAGCTTAAGGTGGACAAATCTTCCAAACGGTTTCCTCAGAAGAAAACGCTGCTGTCGATTTTCAGCGGATCAGTGAACAAGCAGCGCTCTATTCATGAGATTGTGGATGAGGAGTATGACCAGTTCATGAGCCACATCAATACAATCGAAAAATTATGGCAGGCATATCGTAAATATAAAGAGATGCATCATGTTATGGATTTTGATGATCTGCTTGTGAATACGGTTGAGCTGCTTCACGATAAGGCCGTTCAGCAGGAGGTGTCATCAAAACATCAGTACATAATGGTGGATGAATACCAGGACACAAACGCCATTCAGGCCGAGCTGGTCAGGCTCTTTTCAAACACGCACAGTAACGTGATGGTGGTAGGAGATGACGCCCAGAGTATTTATGCGTTTCGCGGTGCTGATCATAAAAATATCATGCGTTTTCCGGATTTATTCCCGGAAACAAAGCTGATCAAACTGGAAGAAAACTACCGCTCCACGCAGCGTATTCTGGATCTGGCGAACCTTCTGATGGAACAGGCCGGTGAAAAATATGAGAAGAGACTCTACACGAATCGTGAGCAGGGCGATTTACCAGCGCTCGTGAAAGCGGCCGATAACCGCGAACAATCCCGTTTTGTATCCCAGATGATTCTGAATCTTCGTGAACAGGGCGTTGAGCTGAGTGATATCGCGGTACTGTTCAGAAATGGCCGCGACTCTTTCGATCTGGAAATTGAGCTGAATCGTGCTAAGGTGCCGTTCATAAAGTTCGGGGGACAAAAATTCGCGGAGGCCGCTCACATCAAGGATGTGTTGGCGCATATACGGGTTCTCGTAAATCCCGGCGATGCAATTGCCTGGAACCGGATACTCACGCTCATCGACGGCGTTGGCCCGAAAACGGCGAATGATTTGGTGGGATGGCTGCAAAATGCTGCAAATCCCTATGAAATGGGCGAATCGGGGATGATCAGCGACCGATATAAAAAAGGCGTTTACGCCTTGAGTACGCTCCTGACAGATCTCAAAAAGAAAGATTTGACGGTTCCGGAGGCAATCGGACATATTGTGAAGTACTATAAACCGATGTGCGAAAAAAAGTTTGATGATCATCCAAAACGTCTGAAGGATCTGGAAAGCTTTGAGGCGATATCCGGAACCTACCGCGACTTACCGCACTTGCTCGAGGAACTCGCCCTCGATCCAATAGAAGCGACGGCGGTTGACACAATGGCATCTCAGCAGGATGAAAATCCGCTTACACTCAGCACCATACATTCTGCCAAAGGGCTGGAATGGAAACACGTTTTTCTGATCCAGTGTGTGGATGGCGTTATTCCATCGGGATTTTCACTGAACAGTCAGGAAGAGCTGGACGAAGAATTGCGCCTGCTGTACGTTGCAGTTACGCGTGCGGCTGATATGCTATACATCTGCTACCCCGTTTTGATGCACGGAAACTTCGGGGATGCGTTCACGAAACTGTCCCGTTTTCTTGATGGCGTTGGAGAGGAAAATATTGAGCCCTGGCTACTAACCAGTGAGGAAGAGGAGTTACCTAAGCAAATTGAAGGGTAGTGCGCGGCTGAATTAAGGTGAGGTTGCCGTAAACAAAATAAGCCGTTGTTATCGGGTAACAACGGCTTAGAAATTCTAAGTAAAACTGACTCAGTCTTTTTTGCTTCTGAGCTTGTTGACAGCATATGCAGCACCGCCGGCAGCAAGTACCGCTAAACCACCGTCAATAGGTACCTGATCTGGCTCACCAGGAAAGTCTGGTGGCTGTGCAGTTAACAGCTCAGGCATAAGAGCGAATAGTAAAACAATAATTAGAATAAAAACGTATTTCATAGTAATGGAAATAAGCATGTTTTTTGATGGTAAATATACTTTGCTTAAATAAAAGAATAATAGTGGAAAGATCAAACTGTGTATCAAAATATCTTATAAACGGTAATATTCTGATAATAAACGAATTTGATCATTAACCTATTAGGTTTACATTTACTTTGTAATTTCAATTAAATGTAAAAATATCATGACTATAAAAAAAGTCTTTCTTTATCTATTGCTGCTGCTCATTTTGGCAGGCGCAATCTGGGGATACAAACTGGTTTGGGGGAAACCACTAAACCCGGATCATTTTTTTGAAAGGTATATGATTGGGGCGGCATTATCCGAGCCGGAAATTCTTACCATGCTGGGAATCGTGGACAATACCTGGCTGGATTTTCACAGTCATAAGTTGACCGATGCATCTCCCGAACACACGCTAAGAGGTCTTGAGAGAAATAAAGATTATCTCAGGACACTTCGCAGATATAACCGTGATAATCTGACGCATCAGCAGAAAATAACGTACGATACGCTCGAATGGTTGCTCGAAACGAGTATAGAAAAAGAGCCGTGGCTGTTTCATGATTTTCCTGTAAATCAAAGGCTGGGCATTCAGAGCGGTTATCCTTCGTTTATGACGTCTCAGCATCAGATCATCGATATCAGTAGTGCAGAGAATTACATCAAACGGTTAATTGCGGCTGAAGAGAAATTTGCTCAGGTGAATGAATCGGTTTTGCATCGCGCAGAACTGGGAGTTATCCCACCGAGATTTGTTTTTGATCATGTTATTAAAGAGATGTCTGATTTTATAGGTCAGCCGGTTGAAGAAAATCCCTTGTTCGAAAATCTGGAAACCGAACTGGATTATCTGGAGGATATAAACACCGAAGAACGTCAGCGGCTGCTTGGTAAAGCATTTGAGGCTATTGAAAATGAGGTGACTAACGGCTATAAGATGCTGATTGAAACATTCGATAACCTGTATGAACGAGCCGGTGAAGATGTAGGAGCTTGGTCCCTGCCCGACGGCGATAATTACTACCGATACCTCACGAGAATGCACACAACCATGGATATTTCACCTGAAGATGTTCATTCAATCGGAATGGCTGAAGTTGAGCGAATTCAGCGTGATATGTTTTATCTTTTTGATGAACTTGGTATTTCCGGAGATTCAATCGCTGAGCGCTTTGCCAAACTTGACGAAGATCCGGATTTGTTCTACGCGTATGCAGAAAATGTTTATGATGAAATAATTGCCGATTACACTTCAATGATTGAGCTCCTTTACGAAGGGTCAGCGCCCCTTTTTCATCGCACACCTCAGGCGGGAGTCGAGGTTCAGCGCGTGCCTGAGTACATGCAGGAAACCGCGCCGTTTGCCTACTATAATATTCCCGCGATGGATGGCAGCAGGCCCGGCGTTTTCTATATCAACCTCAGGGATATTAACGAAATTCCGAAATATGGCATGATGTCTCTAACGGCGCATGAAGCCGTTCCCGGACACCACTTTCAGCTTGCGCTGGCTCAGGAAATTGAAGGCCTGCCGATGCTGCGCAAAATCTATCCGCATACGGCTTATGTTGAGGGATGGGCGCTTTACGCCGAATGGGTGATTTCGGAAACTGGGTTTTATGAGGATGATCCGCTTGGCGATCTGGGCAGGCTGCAGATGGAAATATTTCGCGCGGCGCGGCTCGTAGTGGATACCGGAATACATGTTTACCGGTGGAACAGGGAGGAGGCTGCAGAATATCTTCACAGAAAAACCGGCCTGCTCATGGGGGATGTGATCTCCGAAGTTGAGCGTTACGTGGTGATGCCCGGACAGGCGTTATCCTATAAAATGGGGATGAATCACATTCAGGATTTACGATTTAAAGCTGAAGATGAACTCGGCGATCTGTTTGACATCCGGGATTTTCACGAAGTTGTTCTGATGAACGGCCAGTTGCCGATGGATATACTCACGCAGGTTGTGGATCATTACATCGAGACCACGCTTGGCGAAAGTATCTGATCACTTTTTTCTGGCCAGAAGAATACCGTCACGGACGGGGAGCATCACGTTCTCGAATTCCGGATCGTTTGCTACAAGCTGATTAAAGCGGTGTATAGCCCTGCTTTTTCGATCAGAAGGATGGAGAACCCCGCCTTGCCAGAAAACGTTATCAGCAATCAATATCCCGCCATTGCTAAGAAGTTTTTTCGCGGATTTGAAATATTCGGGATAATGATCCTTATCGGCATCAATAAAAACAATATCATAGCCGGGTTCTAAAGTGAGTACTGTATTGCGGGAATTGCCTTCTATAATATTGATTTTATGTGATATACCGGAACGCTCAAAACCTTCACGGGCGATTTTCAGGTATTTAAGATTCATCTCCAGCGTGTCAATGGTGCCATCTTCAGGCAGCGATTCGGCCATCGTAAGCGTGGCGTATCCGGTAAAAGTGCCGATTTCGAGAATGCGCTTCGCGGATGAAATCTTAACTAAAAACCGCAGTAAACCGCCTACATGAGGTCCGGAAAGCATATCATCATACAAAAGCCGTTCCGTAGTAGCCTCTGAAATCCATCGCGTATGTTCACTTTCAGGCGTGGAATGTTCTAACGAATAATCAATAAGTACTGCAGGAATGGATTCAGACATAAGCGGGTTTTAGATACAATTCAGAAAACCGTAAAAATACAACGAAAATTGCCCAGAGAACAAAACCAATCCAAATTTAAAACTCCTGATAAATCATGAAATTCACGGAAGCCATTAAGTAAATCATGTCAATTGAAAATCCCCATAAATCATAGATATAAAGGTTGTCAACAGCTAACTCACATCAACCAAAACTCCTAATAAATCACGGCAATCAAGGCACAATCAAGTAAATCACGGTAAATTAAGCTATTTTCCCACGAATGAACGAAACCCCCGACTTCATACCAGCTGACGAAAACCAGTTTGTAATCTGGTTTTTTGGCGTATACACCAAGTATCTGGCGAAAATCCGGTTCAGAAATGTGTATATACAGCAGGATTATCAGCCCGAAAAAAATAAGAGCACACTTTTTTACGGTAATCACTCAAGCTGGTGGGATGCGCTGACGCCGTTAATTCTGAATAACTATCGCTTCAAACAAAACGCGCGGGCCGTTATGGAGGAACCCCAGGTTCGTCGTTATGGATTCTTCAAAAAGATCGGATGTTTTTCGATCGACAGAAATGATCCCAGAAAAGCCCTGAAATCGCTCGCGTATGGAATCGACTGGCTTCACGGTGAAAATAACAGTTTGTATCTGTATCCTGAAGGCAAACTCGGAAATCCCTCTGTAAGCCCCGAACAAATTTCTTTTGAACAGGGAATTGGCTGGATGTCTACCAGACTCGATCCGGACAAGGTGGATATCGTGCCGCTGACCCAGCACATTCATCTGATGCACGATCACAAGCCAACGTTGTTCATTCATATCGGCAAACCTGTTCAGCTAACGACTGATGGGAAAAAGGAACGGACCCTTGAGTTTGAATCTATCTTAAAAGCGCAAATGAAGGAGCTAATACGAAAAGCTTCAGAGAAAGAGCCCGGGTTTGATAAGTGGCTTTAAATCGACATTCTCCCTGAATTAGATATAAGCGTGTTGCATAATATATATTATGTAAAGTTAAATATATTTCAAACCAAACCATCCTTCTAAACTTTTTTAAATCTTCTGAGTCGTACTGCCCTGCCTGAATGATCGCTGCTATCAGAATGACTATCCTGATACACATTACTAATTAAAGTTCGCCTTGCTGCGGCTGGATAATAACTTCTTCAACACACGTTCTGGATGACATTCCGCACAGACTCACCATCATCAGGCCGATATCCTCCGGATCAATCAGCCTTTCAGGATCAATACCGGATCCATCCCATGAAGTTGACCAAGTCTGACCCAAATTAAAAGCCGTAGTGGAAATTTTCGTGTCTTTGAGAGCTTCCCTGAGTGACTGCATATATCCGAGTAATCCATGTTTCGCCGCGCTGTAAGCTCCAGCACGTGCCTGGCCTTTAACTGAGGTAACCGAACAAATGGTGAAAATTCTGGATTCTCTGGTTTTTAATTTTGGAAGAACGGCGTTTGTTAGCCCGATAGCCGTAAGCGTATTGATTTCATACTGCTTTACATAATCTATGATATCGCTGTCTAATACGCTTTTTTGAAGAAAATAGCCGGCGTTATTGATCAGTACGCTGCAATTTAAAGCTAAGGGATGCTTTATAAGCTCTTGAATAAAATCATCATCTGTCAAATCTCCTGCTATATAATCAACATTTTCAGCTCCTGCTTTTAGACAGATTTCCCGGGTTTCTTTTAGCTCTGATTCAGTCCTTGATGTCAATAATAAGTTATGCTGCGTTCTTTCAGCATAAACTTTGGCGATGCTCCTCCCTATTCCGCGTCCTGCTCCTGTAATTATTACGCTGGATTGCGGATCAACAGCCATGTTTACCGGACTCCCAGAAACTTGTGAGTCTGTAAACTGATTCCCCACTGAGGATTATTCTTCACATACTCCACGATCATCGGCATTGATTCGGGCGTATCCCATTCAGGCTGGAGAAGCAGCCGGGTTCCTTCCGGACACTTCGCGGCATTTTCCTCGGCCCACTTAAGATCTTTTTTGGTCAGCACAACGACTTTAAGTTCATCCACATACGGGAACACTTCTTCAAGCGGCTTTTTGAAACGTTTTGGGGAGAGCGTAATCCAGTCGAGGTGTCCGCTAAGCGGTGAAGATCCGCTTGTTTCGATGTGAATACTCAGATTGCGCTGTTTTAGAACGGTTGTTAACGGCCCGAGATCGTGTAAGAGTGGTTCACCTCCGGTAATGACCACAAACGGTGCGCGACTCGCTTCGGCAGAAACGGCCAGATCACGAACAGAGATTTTCGGATGCTTATCGCCATCCCAGCTGTCTTTTACATCGCACCACCAACACTTCACGTCGCATCCCGCCGTGCGGATAAAATACGCCGGACGCCCTGTATGCGCGCCCTCACCCTGTATGGTGAAAAAATGCTCCATCACCGGATACAGCACATCCTCCGGCTTTTTTAATCCGGTTTCGGTATTCAGAGCGCTTTTTACTTCAGTTTCAAACATCTTTATCAGTATATACAACCCAGTTATTCGGCGTTTCCCAAACGGTTACGGTCAGCTCAATCTCACCGGGAATTCGCTTAACGGTTTCCTGATGAATAAATTCTGCAATGCGTTCTGCCGTAGTCGAACATTCCATCAGATCGTTCAGCACGCCGTGATCGAGTCCGCCTTTCAGTGAATCCTGCGCAGCCCATTTCAGTTCTTTGAAATCGCACACCATGTCAGGTGTTTTCAGGTATTTGGAAGGATTCAGTTTGTGGGATTTAGCAGCGATCTGCACTTTATAGGTATGTCCGTGCATACGGCCGCACTTTCCGTCGTATCCTTCAATAAAATGAGCGGAATCTATGTTAAATTCAGTATTGAGAGTCCAGGTTGGCATTGGCTGATTGAGAATCTGATCGTAATCTGTTTTTTCGATTTTGGGATAATTACCAAAAATACGAATAATTAACGTTATTTTCGCTCCTGATGCGTTGTCATCTTACCTGACGTTCCACAGACTTGTCTCCTGTTCCGATTTCTTTAAACCTCAACCCTTTGCCCTGTTCATGAAATTCGTTTTACTTCTGATCTGTCTCTCATTTTTCACTTTTAGTGATGCCTGGGCTGTCGAATCAGAGCCTCAGCTGCAGCAAAGTTCGGATGAAAGCATTGTGATACGAGCGCGCTGGCGGGCCGGTGATATGCGCCGGTACGAGTTTACGGAAAAAACGGGCAACCCAAATATTCCGCAGGAAGAGTTTTCCACGCGGAGTGCAGAGATTCACGTGGATGTGGTTGGAGAAGTATCCGGTGGATATGCCCTGCTCTGGCGCTTTTTCAGTGATGACATCGAGTTTCTGGGCGAACCCCAGTTGGAT
>PXAI01000210.1 GCA_003567135.1 Balneolia bacterium
TCGAATTCCCAGTCGTCGTCATCTTCGATCTGAACTCTTGCCGTATCCGCATCGCTGCTTCTGAAAAGCGTCTGAAGAAAACCACGGCGCTCCCGCTCAGGACGGTCCTCGCGCTGAACACCCCAGGAATCGAACTTATCATCTCCCCACCAGTCGTATGAAGAGGCATCGTCTTCGATATCGTCATCAAAAAAGTCAACGAATTCGACGGTTCCGGGGTCGCCGGCAGTTCCATCCATTTCGGGGCCAAAATTAAACGGGTTGCCCGGTTCGGTATCGCGCAGCCGCTGATGGTTTGCCATTCCCATTCTGATATCGGTAACCCTGTTCCGGGCAAAAGATTTTGATGCCAGTCCCTGAACAGGAACTTCAAAAAAGTCGGGATCTCCGATGTATGAAAGGCGGTCGGCGTACGAGCGTTTGAACATTTCGATGAGAAAATGCATGGTTTCGGGCGACTCGGTATAATGCCCGTACTGCTGGAAATCGAAGCGCTCCATCATGTGCAGCGACTGAATTACGAGCAGACCGGCAACGGGAGGCGCAGCGCTAATAATGTCGTAACCACGGTAGCTTCCGCGAACCGGATCACGCCACGTTACGCTGTAATTTGCGAAATCATCTTCGGTGAATGTTCCGCCCAGACCGTTGAGTCCGGCCAGGAGGTTTTCTGTCAGCTGACCTCTGTAAAAGGCATCGCTTCCACCTTCAATGATCATCTCCATGGCATCGGCAAGGGCGGGGTTTCGGAGGCTGAAATCCCTCGTAATTCGATTGCCGTTATCCGTGAAAATAGCTTTTGATTCCTCATATTCCCGCAGTTTAGAAACAGAGGTATTGATACGGGAAAGCAGAACAGAATCCGGCCTGAATCCCTCGCGAGCTATTTCGACAGAGGGCCGAATATGCGTTTCACGATCCAGAATACCCCAGCGTTCGCGAAGCTCTTCCATACCGGCTACAAAGCCCGGAACACTCACCGCCCTGATGGTGGAAGCATCAGCACCGGGAGTAAAGGAGAGCGGGCTTTCGGGGGAGCGGGGATAAAAATCGAGATTGTAATGACGGCCTTCCGAGGCGATATAAATCACGGCATTTCCGCCGCCGCCGATTCCGGAACCATTCGGCTCCAGTACGCCAAGCGCGTAAGCGGCTGCAATGGCGGCATCAATTGCGTTTCCACCCTGTTCCAGAATTTCGCGGGCAATGCGCGAAGCTTCCGGATTAGCCGTTGCCACAGCCGCATTTTCGACCTCTATGAACTTCTTGTCGCGATCGACCTGAGCCTCTGCGGTGCTCAGGTTTGCCACGGAGAAGGCCAGCGTCAGGGCTGCAAGAGCTGTTATCTTTTTGAAATAATTCATAAGCATGTAGTGGATTAGAAGCGAACGTGCCATTCAAACATGTAGCGGTGGATAGAGAACCGGTCTCGTGTTGAGGATTCAGGAAGATTCGGATTGAAATCGTCCTCATTTGGCTCCCTGAGCACATATCTGAACTGAATTCTGGAGTTCCTGGTGATGCTGTAGAACACGCGTGCAGAGAACTCGTTATTCATGCTGTTGTAGTTGTCATTATCCACATATTCTGTAACGTAGATGTACTGAAACTGGACTCTCAGACGCTGCATTGCCTGTGGCACGAAATAAATCCGGTTGTAGAAAATCCGGCTTCCTTCCAGGTTTGCTCCGTCACGGGGATAATCACCGCCGATGACGCCGTTAGCAAAACCGGCTCTGTCGCCCCAGAAAAAGCTTGGGTAAAGCGGGCTGAAACGTTCGATACGATCCGTGCTTTCATCATTGCCCTGATACGCGGCATATCTCGTTTCCAGCTTAACCCAGCGGAACGGCCCCATCTGCCAGCGGTAGCCAATTCCGGCCATATAACCGATTCCGCTCATTCTCGGGAATCCCGGAGCGGTATTAAACGTTTGATGGGCAATTTCTCCGAAATATTCCAGCTCAGGATCAAGGAAACTTCCCCTGATACCTCCACCGAAAATGTAGCTGTCGTTGTAGTTGCCATCAAGGCGGTTGAGGATAAAGTACGACATCAGATCCTGATTGAGAACCGTTCGCGACAGACGCCCGATGAAAATCTTATCTCCACCGGAATCGGGAAACAGGCCGCTCGGGCTCAGGTTCTGGCGCGTTACCGAGCCGAAAAGTGACAGGTTGAAATCGTATTTCGAGAAATCGCCCCTTACGGCGTCAAACAATCTCGCGTAGGATGTAGATGATCCCTGAGAAAGCCCGCGGCCGATTGGAAACTGCTGGCGCCCGACCCGGAACCGCACCACATCGAAAACCGGCGCATCGGGGAAAACCACCTCGGCAAAGAGCTGGCTTATCCCGTAATACATCTCTTCCGTACCGGCGATATTTCGCGTTACAGAAAGCGGGTTATCGGTGAATGTCATGAATTCCGAATAGAACGATACGTTATCCCCTACATTTGAGCGGACGTTAATCCGGCCGAGGTAGCGAATGTAATTCAGATCCTGACGATCCTGGATTCCGCCGGAAAAGGTATCGTAATAGAACCGGGTTCTGAAATCGCCGGTTACGGTAAACTGTGCCTTGATCTCCGTGGCGCCAAAGCCGAGGAGGAACACAATCAGAAGTATATTTTTGAAGCGCATTTTAAACATATTTTTCATGGTTATTCCTCCTCCACATAAACGACATCGGTAAGGATGTCAGGGCCGATACGCGGTGAATCGATGGTTTGCAGTAGCTCTCCACCGGGGCTTACTTTGAGCACGTAATCATCAGAAAATCTTGATATTACGATCCAGAAGTTTTCGCCATCCCAGTCGAGGCCGATGGGCCAGCGGTTATCCGGGGATGTTCCGTCAGGCAGTGGTACCGTGAATTCGGTATCCCATTCACCAGTTGCTTCGTTCCAGGAGAATACGCTGCCTTCGTCGCGGTCGACGGTATAGATTACATCATCCACAAACGCAACGCCGCGCGTTTCCAAACCTGGTGTGTCAACTTCGGAAAGGATATCCCCGTTACTCGGGTCGATCTGGTATAGTTTATTATCACCAGAATTTAGTGCCCAGATGTAGCCGTTGTTCCAGGTGATTCCGCGTACGGTACCGGTTCCGCCCGGATACGGCGCGCTTATTCGCCTGATTTCATTCAGCTCGTTTCCGTCAGCCTCAAACTGAATCAGATCTCGATCTGATCCGGCAGAAGCCATCCAAAGGAATTCGCCGTCAAAGGTGATACCCTGCGGACTTCCCGCCTGTGCCATCAGCGAGGTATCCCACTCCTGATCGAGGCCGCCATCCGCTTCGCGAATTTTGTACAGCCAGTTGCTGTCGAAGTCGAGTACATAGATGAAGCCAAATACCGGAGGCTCTTCAGTAACTTCAAACGCGTTTTCCAGCGTGGTTTGTTGTTCATCCGGGTTTGTAATGGTTACGTTACGGAAACCCGGTGCGGCCGTATCGTCGATCGTGATCTCAGCCGTCGCCTTTTCGTTGCTCACATACTGAAGATTGGCAACGGAGATACCATCACCAAAATCAACGGACAGGCCGTCCCGGAAAGCTGAGCCGTTGAGTTCAACATCAACAACCGTTCCGATGGCGCCTCTGTTGGGCGCGACAGACTGCAGGTCCGGAGCGGGTGCGAGGCTGGCGTCGTGCATGGCAAAAACGATCGGGCCGGGGCTCGTGTACTGATTCAGCTCATACATATTCTCCACATCGCCGGTGCGGTTCAGCTGAAACAGGTAATTCGTGGATAAACTGCTGTTAACGGTCCAGAAGTGTATGGAGCCGTTCGGCAGAATTTCGTAGGTAATACCGGAAGGAAAAATAGTGAACTCTCCGGTTGGCGGCATGGGCGCGTCAAACGCATCCGTAAAAACCGGCCTGTCGTATCTGAAATTCCAGAATTTGTTCGCCTCACGGTCGCCCAGATAGATACCGGGAGCCGCGCCGCGTCCGTACTGATCGCCGTTTGGCGGAATGTGTGAAATCCCGCGAATTTCAGTTGAAGGCATTTCGTATTCAGCCTCAATACTTCCGTTTTCCGGATTGATCTTATAAATCGCCGGCGGGTTGGTCAGGGCGACCGAGCCGCTGTTTGCAGCCCAGAGATACTCACCGTCGAAGGTGATATCACGAACAGTTCCGGAACCGTTTGGAGGTGCTGCAAATGACTGAAGTACAACAGGATCATCGCCGGATAAGTCCAGTTTGAACAGGCTGGTTGCCGGGCTTGAGGCGGAAATCCAGATATGTGAGCCATCGGAGGTGATTCCCTGAATAAAGCTGTTATCCGTAATTTCAGCGACGTTCCAAACCTTAAGCTGACGCATTTCGCCATCAAGCTGATAGAGGTTTGAATTGTCGCGATCCATCATGTAAAAGAATCCATCGTTTGTAGTGATGGTGCCGCCGTCGGGCTTGTCGGGGCCGAATATGTCGCATGATGCCAGCACCGCAATCGCGATGATCAGCATAAGGCCCTTCGTTAAAACATGTTTCATGGGATGAGTACTTTGAAGGATGATTTACATTACTTGATCAGCATCATACGGCCGGAAACGGTCGTTGAGCCTGCGCTCAGGCGGTAGATATACATTCCGCTTGACAGCGCCGCCGCGTTAAACTGAACCGTGTGTGATCCCGCGCCGCGCACTTCGTTATTCAGTAATGTTGAAACCAGCCTTCCGTCGATGGTGAACACTTGAAGCGTTACGTTCAGCGGGGCATTCAGATCGAATACGATATTGGTGGAAGGGTTAAACGGGTTCGGGTAATTCTGGTGCAGGGTTACATCACGCGCAATCTGCGGCTCATATTCGGTATTTACCGTCGATTCGGGCTCGTGTGCGCCTGCGAATGTTGGATTGTCGCGATCATTTCCAAAGAAATCTGTTGTAACCTGCGCCAGTGCCGGAACAAGGAGCGTCTCGACAGATTGCATACTTTCGGCAAGAATTGGCAGGTCAGGCATTTCAAACTCTACGGCAAGGGATACGGAGTTAGTATCGAATCCGGTGTTGGCCTGATGCTGGCCGAGCGTTACGGCGTTTGTTTCAATTTCACCGTGACGCGAGTAAAAGGTACTGTTTTCTTCGGATGGCTCGGCAACATACCAAACGTTATGATCAGCATCCATATCGGCGGCGGCGCTCAGAACCTGGCGATACAGGTACGAGGTAACATTAGGATTAGTATCATTATTAATCAGAATGTTATTGTAAAGCGTAATCGCGATTGAAGCGCTGCTGAAGCTGGAAATGCCGTAGTAGTTCCATCCTTCGCCGTCAACGTTCAGATTGTTCATGACCAGCGTGTTGTGCAGGATAGAAATATCTGCTTCCGCGTTATCCGGCGAAGCGATATAAATTCCGTCCAGACGTTCGCCAGAACCGTTTGAGGATTCAAATCCAGAGAAAAAGTTGTTGGAGATCATCACGGTGTGATCTTCGGTAAGGTCGTTTGCGATCTCGATCATGCGGACTCCACCGGCACCGTCAAATCCGTTGAAGAGATTGGCGTCGATGTTGAACGATCCGCCAGTATCCACCCAGACGCCTCTTGTGATGCCTGAATTCGAAGTAAGGTTTACAAACTGATTTCCCTGAATGTGATAATCTGCCGAGTCGCTGGCGCGTACGCCGACAATCGTATTTGAGCTCGAACTTCCGGTAAAAGAGTTTTCGCTGATCTCGATATTTACGTCAGGACTGTAGGTTTCTTCCACATATACGCAATATCCGAAAAAGTCGCCGGCCTGAGTTACGGTAATATCATTTTCTCTTATGGTGGTATTTCCGCCAACCTCACGAAGCCATACTCCGTAGCGGTTTACGTCAATCTCATTTCTTTCGATATGAACATTCGGCCCGAATTCCGCAGTTGTGATTCCATCGGTCATTACCGCGCGGGAAGAGTTGGCGGCACGGTTTTGAATAAAGTTGTTTATGATGCGGATATCTCCATGTCGCGCATCGGCACGGCTGGTAATCCGGATTGTATTGAACGGATTATCGGTTTGGTTGATGATGATATTCGTGTTGGCGATTTCGATGTTATCCGTAGCTGCAACAAAGCGGAAACTGCTGCCACCGTTGGCGTTTTCGCTGGTTTGCAGGGTCAGGTCGCGGGAACTGCCTCCGTCGGAATTCGATCCGTCAATGACGAAATTACGGGTAAACGCAAGATCGCTGACGGTACCGTTAATATCAGAGAGGCCAAAAATCAGCGCTCCGTCATAAACCTCATTATCCTCTTCAGCCGTGAAGGTAACCGTTGGCGTAGTATCCGGCGCAGGTTTTATGGTGATGACGTTGTCCTCACCCGGATCAAAACCGATCGCAACGTTTTCTGTTTCAGTGATGTCACTTGTGATCAGAAAAAGCACATCGCCGTTGTTGCCCTGAGCCATAAGATCATCCATTGCGGCTTTAAGCGTTGCGTAATCGCCTTCCTCACCTACGGTGTAGCTGCCCGAAAGCTGTGCAGAAAGAGATCCGCAGAGAAGCATTGAAAAAATTAACGTAGTTAGTATAGTTCGTAACATAAGCTGGTTCGTTTGATTAGTGGTGTTTGAAAATCATGGATCTGCGCAGCCTTACAGTCGAGTATCCGTTGTTGAAAAGAAGGCTGTAGATATATGTGCCCGGTATCAGATCGCTTGAGAGATAGCGAAAATGCTTGTCACCGGAAGAAGAGTGTGACTGGGTTTGCTGGTAAATCAGTTTCCCGTCGAGATCGTGAATCTGGAGCGTTGCATCTCCCGGAAGATCGATTGTATAGGGGATAAGCGTGCTCAGATTGAATGGATTCGGATGATTCTGATGCAGAATTACCTCGTCCGCTTTTGGCTGATTATTTTTGATTGAGTTTAACATCAGTTATAAGCTGGTTGCCAAATCATTTTATGAAAGTCATTTTTCTGATCGCTCTTTCGCTGCCTGCGGTAACCTGAACGATATAGATTCCTGTTGAGAGCCCGGTTGCATCAAACTGAACCTGATGCGATCCGGCTGCGCGAACTTCATCGATCAGTATGGCTACTCTCTGGCCGAGAATGCTGTATACTTCAAGCGTTACGTGTTCCTGATTTCGTAATTCGAACCGGATCTGCGTTACAGGATTGAACGGGTTTGGATAATTCTGGTGAAGCGTAAGCATCTTCGGGATTTCCGCCTCATACTCCGCAGAAGTGGTCAGCCACTGGCCCTCATAAGCTCCCATGTAAGGCGTAACGGGATCACGCTGCGTACCGTCGATATCTGTCGTTATTCCCGATATCGGCGTTCCCGCAAGGTCCTGGTCTCCGTCGGATGATCCGGCGAGCCTTAGATTATCATCTGAAATAAACTCGACTGTTTTGCTAATGGAGTTCGCGCCCTGGCCTGAAACGTTTTGCCAGTCAGTAAGTGACGTTACATTTCCATCGGCGCCACCCCATCTTCCGAAAAATGTATGGTCGGATGCTGAAGGATTCGTGACGAAAATGTTGTTGTAATCTGAGGTCCATTCGCCCGCGGCCAGAAACCTGAAAAATCCGTATGAAACAACTTCCGGGTTTTCATCCTCAAGAATGATAATGTTGTTCCGAAGATGAGCCGTAATGCTGTTGCTGCTGTTCATTTGTACGCCACGGTATCTCCAGCCTTCGCCGCCGGTGTAGTTCAGCGGATTCATGCGGATGGTATTGAAGTCGATGTTTGCCGTCATCGTGGCGGAAGGGGTGCCGGCTAAAATCCCGTAAAAGTAGACGTCATCCGAGGCGGATGTGCCATTGTACTCAAAAGCGGTGATCATGTTGTTGTACACATTCATCGTGCCGGGCGCGGAAACCTCGATGGCGTAAAGCTGTAATCCGGCTGAAAGCTGGCTGAACGTATTACTGTGAATATTCACCGTTACGTTTTCTGATGCGGTATCCTCAATATAA
>PXAI01000337.1 GCA_003567135.1 Balneolia bacterium
AGCCGGTTCGAAGTTCTTTATGGCAACATTTTTATAGTTACTGCTCAGGGCGTATCGACAACCGGGGGTTTCAACCACCTAAACTCCCCTACTGAACTCCATCATTCTCAGCTGGCGATCTTCCTCCCTCGCCGGTTGAAACCGGCGCAGGTGATACGATTCTCTACCCAAAAAGAAATTGCTTCGGAACTATCGCCATCTGTGAATTCCCCCAATTCAAAATTCAGAAATTCACAATTCACAATTCTCCCCTTTTTATTTTCCTGCAGAACCGCTAACATTTGCCCTCAAGCTATGATTTATAACAACTTTGTATGAATATTCTAAAATTTGGCGGATCCTCGGTTGCAGATGCGGAGCGAATTCGTCGTGTGGTTTCTATTGTTCAACAGTCTGATAACTGCCGGGCGGTTGTGTTTTCGGCTTTTGGCGGCGTTACTGATCTGCTTATCGGGATCGGGAAACGGGCTGAAAAGGGGGATGAATCCTACATCAGGCTTCTGGAAGCTCTTGAAAAAAGGCACATTGAAATTATCCGGGAGCTGATTTCTGTTCCGGGCCAGAGTAATCTGATCGCTAACGTGAAGATGATGCTGAACGATCTGGATGACGTGTTTCAGGGAATTCATCTGGTTCGGGAGATGACGCCCCGCATGCTGGATTTCATCATGAGCTTTGGCGAACGGTTATCCTGCCTGATCATCAGCCGGGCGATAACCGAAGCCGGCACTCAGTGCGAGTTTCTTGATGCGCGGGAAGTTATCCGCACTGACGCCCGCTTTGGAAATGCTCAGGTCAGGATGGATGAAACCAGAGAACTGCTTGGGAAATATTTTGCGGATCATCCCGCCATGCAGATCATCACCGGGTTTACGGGAAGTACCGAAAACGGCCTCACTACCACGCTGGGACGCGGAGGATCTGACTACACCGCTTCCATTCTGGGCGCCGCGCTTGAGGCAACTGAAATCAGAATCTGGACAGATGTGAGCGGCGTGATGACGGCCGATCCGAGAAAAGTACGAAAAGCTTTTCCGGTTCCGACGGTCACCTACGAGGAAGCTCAGGAGATGTCACATTTCGGCGCCAAGGTGATTTATCCCCCGACCATGCAGCCCGCAATGGCCGCGAATATTCCGATCCGTATAAAAAACACGTTTGAGCCGGATGCGCCCGGTACGCTGATTACTTCTGAAAAAGAGACGTCCCCCCTTCCTATTAAAGGAATTTCCTCGATCAGCAACGTGGCGCTGCTTCGGGTTGAGGGGCCGGGCCTTGTTGGGGTACTGGGCGTCGCCGAACGTATTTTCGGCACGATGGCCAGGGGCGGCATCAACACCATTCTGATTTCGCAGGCATCGAGCGAGCATTCCGTCTGTTTTGCCGTTGAGCCGCAGCACGCCCAGCTTGCTAAACACCTGATTTCGGAAACATTTGCTTATGAAATTGCCGCCGGAAAAGTCGCCGAAATCATTGTTGAAGAAAATATGTGCGTGGTGGCCGTTGTTGGTGAGCGCATGCGGCAGACCCCCGGAATCGCCGGAAAAATTTTCCAGGCGCTTGGACGCAACGGCGTAAATATTTCTGCCATTGCGCAGGGTTCATCCGAGCTGAATATTTCTATGGTGATTCCGCGCAGCGAGGAGCAAAAAGCGCTGATCGCCATTCACGACGCCTTTTTCCTGTCCGGTGAAAAAACGCTGAACCTGTTTTTTATCGGGCCGGGCCTTATTGGCGGCACCGTGATCGATATGCTGCTGAAACAGCGCGCCGCACTTTCCAAAAATATGAAAGTTGATCTGCGCGTGATCGGAATGTGCAACAGCCGGAAGATGTGGTTCGACCTGAACGGCCTCGACACCGAAAACTGGAGAGACCTGCTGGATACCAAAGGCGGCGAAGCTGATCTGGATGGCTTCCTGCAGAACGTCTACCGTCTCAACCTGCCCAATGCCGTAGTGGTAGACTGCACCAGCAGCGACCTGGTGGCGGATAAATATGAAGAAGTCCTTTCCAAAAGTATTTCCATCGTAACGCCGAACAAAAAGGCGTGCAGCGGTCCGCTGTCGGTGTATCGCAAACTGCAGGAAACCGCACGCAGGAAATCGGCCGCGTTTTTCTATGAAACCAATGCCGGCGCGGGACTACCCGTAATCAAAACGCTGCAGGAGATGCATCACACCGGGGATGAAATCACGCGTGTGGAAGGCGTCTTCTCCGGTACTCTCAGCTATCTGCTGAACGAATTCGACGGCAGCAAACCGTTTAGTCAGCTTGTGATTGAAGCGCGTGAAAAGGGATACACCGAACCCGATCCCCGCGATGACCTGAACGGGATGGACGTAGCGCGAAAGCTGCTTATTCTTGCGCGGGAATCCGGTTTTGATCTGGAACTTGAGGATATCGACCTGAAGCCACTGCTTCCCGAATCCTGCTTTACCGACGAACCTGTTGATGTATTTCTGAAAAAACTCCCTGAAATTGACGCTCAGTTCAAAAAACAGCAGGACGACGCGGCAAAAAAAGGACACCGTTTACGCTATCTGGCCAAAGTAACCGATGAAGGCGCGCACGTGGGGATGGAATCGGTCGGGCCTGATCATCCGGCGTATAATCTTCAGGGCACGGATAATTTATTTACGATTTTCAGCTTCTGCTACAACGACCGCCCGATGGCAATTGCGGGTCCCGGCGCGGGCCCAGCGGTGACGGCCAGCGGTGTGATGGCCGATATCATTAAAGTGGCGGGGTGGTGATGAAAGCTGAACCGGGAACAACCATACGCGTTTTTGCACCGGCAACCGTGGCCAACGTGGCCTGCGGATTCGATTCACTCGGGTTCGCCATCAACGAGCCGGGCGATGAACTCGTGCTTACGCTTACCGAAAAGCCGGGAGTCCGCATTATCGAAATAACCGGAGACGGCGGACGGCTTCCGCTGGATGCGGAGAAAAACACCGCCGGTGTAAGCGTGATAAAACTGTGGCAAAAACTTCAGCCTGAATTCGGGCTCGAAATGAAGCTGCACAAGAAAATGCCGCTGGGAAGCGGACTCGGGTCCAGTTCGGCGAGCTCGGTGGCGTCCGTTTTCGGGGCAAACGAACTTCTTGGAAACCCGCTGAGCCGGAAGGATTTATTGCCATTTGCCATGGAAGGCGAGCGTCTGGCCTGCGGCGTGGCTCATGCGGATAACGCCGGCCCGAGTTTGATGGGCGGATTTGTCCTGATCAGAAGCTACGATCCTCTTGACGTCATTCAGCTTCCAAATCCCCCTGAACTCTTCTGCGCCGTAGTTCATCCCCATGTTGAGATTATGACCGAGGATGCACGGAAAGTACTTCGTCGCCGCATTCGTCTGGAAGATGCCGTTGTGCAATGGAGCAATCTCGGCGGACTGATTTCCGGACTTTACACCTCTGACTACGCGCTGATCGGAAGGTCGCTAAACGATATAATTTTCGAGCCGGTACGCTCTCTCCTGATTCCCGGATTCGATCAGATGAAACAGGCCGCCATGGACTCCGGTGCACTTGGATGCAGCATCTCCGGATCAGGGCCCTCAGTTTTTGCACTGGCTAAAGGCGAAGAATCAGCCAGAGCAGCCGGGCAGGCTATGCAGGAAGCGCTGAAACCGCTTGGGCTGGACAGTGATTTATTTATTTCGCCCGTAAACGCCGAAGGGCCCAGGGTTTTGAAGGATTAACGAAAACATTTCTACATATCGAAATCCCAGTAAAGCGATGTCGCAGAGACGTAATGCATGGCGTCTCTACGACAGCGCATCCTTGGTGAATATCCCGAATTATGAGCATTTCCTACCACAGCACAAATAAAAAAGCCCAAAAAGTGGGTTTCCGCGAAGCACTCAGCAGAGGCCTCGCGCCCGACGGCGGACTTTATATGCCGGATTCAATTCCGACGCTGAGTCCGCAGAATTGGAATGAATTCAAAGGAAAGGATATCCGAACCATTGGAAAAATAATGCTCCGGCCTTGGCTGGGCGAGTTTTTTTCCGGGGATGATTTTGATCAGCTTGTTGAAGATGCGCTTAACTTTGATGCGCCTCTGGTTCAGCTTAAAGAGAATCTGTATGTGCTGGAGCTGTTTCACGGGCCGACGCTCGCGTTCAAGGACTTCGCCGCTCGCACAATGGGCCGCCTGATGGCCGCGCTTTTACGGGATGAAAACCGGGAGCTGCATGTGCTGACCGCAACTTCCGGCGATACAGGAGCCGCGGTAGCCGACGGGTTTTATGATGTTCCGGGAATCCGGGTGTGGGTGCTTTATCCGTCCGGAAAAGTGAGCCCGCTTCAGGAAAAACAGTTTACCACGCTTGGTAAAAACATCACCGCAATTGAAGTTGACGGCACGTTCGACGATTGTCAGCGTCTGGTGAAACAGGCGTTTGTGGATGAAGACCTGAACCGGAAGATGAAACTCACATCAGCCAACTCGATCAACATCGGGCGTCTGCTTCCCCAAATGGTGTACTACGCCCGGGCATGGGCTCAGCTGAAAGATGATGCGCCTCCGCTCTTTTCCGTGCCAAGTGGAAATTTTGGCAACCTCACGGCTGGGCTTCTGGCTCAGAAAATGGGGCTCCCGGCTGCGGGTTTTATCGCGGGCGTAAACTCCAACCGAACTTTTTTTGATTACATCCAAAGCGGAACCTATGAGCCCCGGAAGTCAGAGCGAACTATCAGCAACGCAATGGATGTGGGTGACCCGAGTAATTTTGAGCGTATTCTCGCGCTGTACGGCGGGCAGATAAACGAGCTCCGAAAATATATCCACCCGTACTGGTTTTCGGATGATGAAACGACCGCCGGGATGCACGAAGTTAACGACACATACGGCTATGTGATGGATCCTCACACCGCTGTCGGCTACCTGGCTCTGAAAAAGATGCGGCGTGAAACCGGTGATAAACGTACCGGGATCGTTCTCGCTACGGCGCATCCCGCGAAGTTTCTGGAGGTGATCCCGGAGGAAATGCATCAGCACATAGAAATGCCGGATGCGCTTAGCAAGCTCAAGGACAGGGCGAAGAAGTCGGTAACTGTTTCGGCGGATTATGATGCTTTCAGAGAGATCGTGCTGGCTGGAAGGTAGTCGGGCCCCTCGGCTTCTTATGTGCTGCAAAACCGATCCATGCTCGGGGCTGTTTTAAGAGGGCATCGTCAACCCCGGGTTGCGAGTCCTTCGCTGCCGCTGCGGGCTCTTCACCCGGGGTTACTCGTATTCGACCCGCTTCGGGGTCGGTTCTGCCAACAGCGTTTTTTTCAGAATCAACGTGCGTTTCTGAAAATCTTAAATCACTAATCGCACGTCACAGATCTGCAATCGAAAAACCCTGAAAGGGTTCAACACAAGTAACCCGCATCGCATGCGGGGTACACGACTGCCAAGAACAGGCGACCCTGATAGGGGTCGAACCGCACAGGTGGCTATGGTTTTGTGATCGGTGATGGCGCCGGGCCCGTCGGATGCGAAAGTAAGCGATGGCATGATCTTAGCTCGGGCCTTTTTTGTGAGTCTTCGGTACCCCGGGTTGCGAGTCCTTCGCTGGCGCTGCGGTCTCTTCACCCGGGGTTACTGGCGTTACACCCCTTCGGGGTTGTGGCTTCTCGGTTCTGCCAACAGCGTTTTTTTCTGAATCAACGTGCGTTCCTGAAAAACTCAAATCACTAATCGCACGTCGCAGATCTGCAATCGAAAAACCCTGAAAGGGTTCAACACAAGTAACCCCGCATCGCATGCGGGGTACACGACTGCCAAGAACAGACGACCCTGATAAGGGTCGAACCGCATAGGTGGCTATGGTTTTATGATCGGTGATGGCGCCGGGCCCGTCGGATGCGAAAGTAAGCGATGGCACGACCTGAGCTCGGGCTTTTTTGGGAGAGTCTTCGTCAACTCCGGGTTGCGAGTCCTTCGCTGGCGCTGCGGGCTCTTCACCCGGGGTTACTCGTATTCGACCCGCTTCGGGGTCGGTTCTGCCAACAGCGTTTTTTTTCAGGATCAACGTGCGTTTCTGAAAATCTTAAATCACTAATCGCACGTCACAGATCACCAATCTTTCTGCCGCGAACCAGCATTTTGAACTTTGAATTCTACATTTTGAATTCTTCTTCGCTCCGCTTTGAAATCTGAACTCATGATTTTCTTCCACCATTTCGATTGTTATTTTTGAGATATAATCTTTAAACCAATTCTACCAAAATGTCATCTGCTATTTTTAAACTTTTGTTCGAACACGATCTCAGGCTGGAACAGCTTTCCGGTATTGATGAGGGGGAGCGTGATAATCCCCGGCGGCCGTCATCGCTTGAGGAGTTTATGAAACCGGTGCAAACATATTCACGGTTTTATCTCTCCGGTACGCTGCTTGATCAACACACGTTCGGGCTGTCGGCACTTGAGCAGTGGCCGGATATTCTGAACCGGCTCTGGGATGCGCTCGGAAATCCGGAAATCATCACATCGCCGGGTTCACGGCCCATTTCTTCATCCGCACTTAATCCCGAATGGTTTCAGCCCGGTGCGGTTTTGGTAACGAGTAAAGTCACTCCGTTCGAGGCCGATCATACCGCAAACCGGCTTTTTTCAGGAAGGCTTTCGGTCAGGGAAAAAATCCCCGCCATGCGCCCTTATCTGGATCAGGGAAGCGTAGTTCTGTACGTGGAAAAGGCTGCTGACGGCATCGACCTGCACTTTTATTCGAAAGAAAATATCTACGAATCGCTGTTTGATCAGTTCAAGCCGTTACTGAACAGTGATCTCCGGATATTCAGCATTAACGGGAAACGGTGCAAAAGCGAGCGGCTTTTTTATTTTGAAACCTGGACGCTGGATCGTCCGCCGCATGGTTTTGAGGAGGTTTTTGAGGAGACAAAGCTGCGCTAACCGCCTGACTGTTCCCCGATTATCTTATCTTCGCCTTTGAACCGGCGTATCGCCAGGAGCATGACGAGCATCAGTCCAAACCCCGGATTGACGTACATTACGAGCATCTTGGTGATATGTAGCAGGGATACGAATCCTGCAAGACCACCCCAAAAAAGAAGGATAGCGACAAAGCCAACTACAAACTGAACGCCGAGATGCAGGTTGATAAAGAACCATCCCCGGTCGAGCAGCAGCAGAACGATCAGCGGAAAGACGAGATAAAATCCCCACGGCGTACCGAATACAAACGTGTTTTGCCGGCGGCCGGTCTCGGAATCGAGAACATCAAGATGAAAACTGATGGGTTTGGAAGTGGGGCGTGTCTGGAACCGGTCTTCAGAACCTTCAATGATAGATTCAGAAACCGGCTGGATAACATTCACGTTGATGGTAACACGGAGCGGCCTCCACACCAGCAGATAAACCGCTGCCACAACTATAACCAAAATGATCCGTGTTGAAATTTTATTCATCGCAAAGAATCTTTTATCTGCTGAAGAGCATCTTAAAAGGAAACGCCCAACTTTTAATTACGTGGAGTGTGAATGGTCGCGTTTTTTTGAAAAAAATCAAACTGCCAAATCCGGCAAAGGCGTAGGTCGCCACCGTGGCCCATGCCGCGCCTTCCGCACCGTAAACGGGAATCAGCCAGAAGTTCAGGCCAATATTGAGCGCGGCGGCACATCCGGCCGTTATAAGATAAATGACCAGCGCGTCTTTAATGACGAACCATTTCCGGGCTGCTTCGGTCAGGCACATGAAGTAAAGCGACCAGATGTGAATCCGGAAAATATCGCCTGAAGCTGAAAAAGCGTCTCCGAGTAACAGCGTAATTGCAAAAGGCCCGACAAACCAGAGCGGAATCATCAGCGCCAGCGCGCCGAACCCCAGCATGGAGAGCAGGCGCTGCCATACGAAGCTTTCGTCCTGAACCGTTTTTTTAGCCGCATCCAG
>PXAI01000126.1 GCA_003567135.1 Balneolia bacterium
GAGGTCAATATTACGGTGCCGGCACAGATGAAATCCCAAAAGATTAAGCCGGACGGAAAGATGAAGGCAGAGGAAATTGCGCTGAACTAACTGGGGTTACGCACATAAAAAAGCAGGCTAACTGCCTGTATTGCCCCGGTTTTACCTCTTCGAGAACAATCCCAGTATCGTAACAAACACGACGGAGCCGATGATTGACCAAATGATCGGAAACGGTTCGCCTCCGATGGATACGGAAAACAGTTCCGGCAGACCAAGCTGACGACTCATCCATGTTCCGATCAGCGCGCCGATAAATCCGAGCACAATGGAAACGATGCATCCGCCTCTGGTGTATCCGGCGATTGACTGCCCGATTGAGCCGCAAATTCCGGCTACCAGCAGAAGTACGAGAAATTCAAATAATCCCATTATATCCCTCCAAAAATTATGCGTGTTTTGCATTAACCTGGCTGTCATCGCCGATGTGCATCGATCCTTTAGCCCCGCTCACAGTGGCGTTTGTGCCGATCGTGGCATCGTCCAGCTCAGAGCCGGTAATTGTGGCATCGGTATTAATGATTGTGTTTGAAACAGTCGAGTCAGTTACCGAAGCGCCGCTTTCTATACTCACAAACGGCCCGATTTCAGCGTTTTTAAGCTTCACGTTTTCGCCAATATAACAAGGCGGCGTAATTTTTGTGCCGGGATATTTAGTAGCATCGTAGCTGAACTTTTCCTTTTCCAGAACGGCGTTGGTGGTTTCCTGCCACGCTCTTATGGTGCCGCAGTCGAGCCATTCATCCACGGTGGCTGGCAGAAACACGTTGCCCTGCTGCAGAAGCGCGTCAATGGCATCGGTTAGTTCGTATTCACCGCGCGAGCTTTTCAGATCGTTATCCATTATGTGCTGCAGCTCGCGACGCAGATCTTCCCCTTTCCGGAAATAATATACGCCGATAATCGCCAGGTCAGATATCGGCTCGTCCGGTTTTTCCACAAATCCGGAGATCCTTTTTCCGTCCATAACGGCCACGCCGAACCGCGTGGGATCTTCAACCTGTTTCAGCCAGATTACGCAGTCGGCGTCGTCCACGCTTACTTTTTTATAGGAATCGAAGAGCGTATCAGCAAAAGCCACAATCACCTCGCCTTCAAGCGACGGCGCGGCGCAGTAAACGGCATGAGCGGTTCCCATGGCCACATCCTGTGTATAAAATGAGGGCTTCGCACCCTGACGCTCCGCCATTTCCGCAAGGCGTTTCTTCACCTCATCCCCAAAATCGCCCAGAACAAACGCGATTTCTGTAATCTCAGAATCCAGCGTTTTCTTGAAGGTTTTTACGATCCGCTCTATCATCATTTCTCCGGCGATCGGAAGCAGCGGTTTCGGGGTCGTGTGCGTATGGGGTCGCAGGCGCGTTCCCCGGCCTGCCATCGGAATAACCAATTTCATTTAAATAAATCTCTTTTAGCTTAATGTTCTCAAATTTCGCCAAAAGATAGCAGATGTTCCTATATTTACCGAATCATGAAAACAGCGAAATTTCTGATACACCCACTTGTCAACACAACTCCTGTTTTCCGGTTTTTTCGCTCAACATTTAACTAACGATACCCAACGGCCCGTTGACCTATTTTTATTTCGTTTATCTGATTCTTATCGTTCTGATCCTTGTTGTTGCGCGACACGGATTTTACCGGATTTCCCACTACCTGCACATCTATCAGCAGCACGGGTATAAGAGCCACGAATACCGCGCCTGGCTTTGGCCAAAAGTTGCCGGCGAGCTGATCAAAGGGCCGCATCTTTTCGTAATTCCGCTTTTCCTCATCGGGCTGATTCAGTCTCAGCTTACGTGGACGGCTTTCACGCTTTCCATCGCGGTTTTCGGGATTTTCTATTTTGGATCGGTTAAATACCTGAGGTCTGACCGCCCTAAAAAGCCGCTTGTTTACACGCCACGGCTTTCGCGTCAGGCTGTGATTGCTTTCAGTTTATACGGATTATTCGCGTTTCTGGGGATCTGGCTTGGAATGCAGAGTCCGCAGATGGGGGCGGATGTTTCCATTATTATGGTGATGATGATTCTGGCGGATATCGCGTCGCCATACCTTGTGCTGATCGCCGGACTGATTACGCGACCTCTGGAAAACTACTATCAGGAGGGTTTCAAGAAAAAAGCGAGGAAGAAACTGGCCTCGATGCCCAACCTTAAAATAGTGGCGATCACCGGAAGCTACGGAAAGACCTCCGTCAAGTTTATCCTGAAAACGCTGCTTCAGGAGCGCTATCAGGTTTGTTTTACGCCGGGCAGTTTTAACACGCCGATGGGCATCTGCAAAGTGATAAACAACGATCTTAACGCTGGGCATCAGATTCTGATTCTGGAAATGGGCGCACGCTACGAAGGGAACATCAAAGAGCTTTGTGAGATTGCAAGGCCGCATGTTTCGGTGGTCACCAACGTTGGTGTGGCGCATCTGGAAACGTTTGGTTCGGTGGATATGATCGCCAAAACAAAATCAGAAATTATCGAACACATGCATCCGGGCGGGACGGCCATTCTGAATTCGGATGATGAACGCGTTCTGGCGATGAAGAATATCCGGGAGGATGTTACGGTCATCCGTGCCGGACTGAATACGGGGATTTTCCGCGTAGCCGATATTTCATACGATCAGGATGGATGCCATTTCCAGCTGACCGACCCCGAGGCGATTACGGCTCAGGTAAAAACGCCGCTGCTTGGTGAACACAACGTAGCCAATCTACTGCTTGGATTCGGAGCAGGACGCCATTTCGGCCTTCGCACCGCAACCATGGCCGTAGCCGCACGACGTATCGAGCCGGTTGAGCACCGCCTTGAGCTCCGTAAAAACGGGAATATCACCGTAATTGATGACGCCTTTAACTCAAATCCGGTCGGCGCTAAAAGCGCGGTGGACGTCCTATCCCAATTCAACAGCGGGCGCCGCATTATCGTAACGCCCGGTATGATCGAGCTCGGTGAGCGTCAGGATGAAGAAAACGAACTTTTCGGCCGGCACATCGGCAAAAGCGGGATTGATGAAGCGATACTGGTTGGTCCCGGCACGGCTCCCATCCAAAAAGGAATTCTTGCTGAAGGATATCCCGAATCCTCCGTGAAAATTTTCGGGACGCTTTTTGAGGCACAGGATTATCTGAAAACTTCGCTCCGGGATGGCGACGTCGTGCTGTACGAAAACGATCTGCCGGACAGCCTCGAACAGGCTTAAGCTCACTTACTCGTAACGCAGCGCTTCTGAAATATCCACTTTTGAAGCGCGGTTAGCCGGATACCAGCTTGCCAGAACACACAGAATCATACTGCCCGCAAGTACAAGCGCCACATCCCCGGCGGCAATTGAAACGGGATAGGCGTCAATAATAAATGATTCGGCACCGGCAAGTTTAACCAGCCCGTACGCATCCTGCATCCACGCAAGCAGCAGGCCAAGCATTCCGCCGAGCCCGCATCCGATCAGGCCGATATAAAAACCCTGCTTCAGGAAGATATTTCTGATGTCGTTCGTTTTCATGCCGTAACTGCGCAGCAACGCTATATCCCGCGTTTTCTGGATCACAATCATCGTTAGCGACCCCACAATATTCAGCACGGCGACCAGCACGATGATCATCAGAATTACATAAGCGCCCCATTTTTCCAGATTCATCACATCATAAAGCGGTTTCTGAAGATCGTACCAGCTTCGTACAATCACGTCATCGCCCATCGAGCGCTGTAGTTCCGGCACCAGCGAAAGCGCCCGGTCGTGATCATGAAGCTTGATGTCAATTCCCGAAACCGCGCTCCGCATATTAAACAACCGCTGCGCTGCGGCTTTATCCATATAAATTATGGAAGCATCGTGCATTTCATCCACCCGATAGCTGCCGCGCACGTCGAAACTGAGGGTTCTGGGTCCGGAAAACTGCGTTAACGACCGCTGTATCGACTGGGCGCTGAGCAGCGAAATCTGATCCCCGAGATCAACACCGAGCTGACCCATCAGCATGCGGCCCATCAGTACGCCGGGCATCCGGTTATGAAGGGAAAGATCGAATTCTCCGCCCGGGAAATAGGCATCCAGCGCAACCATCTGGCTGAAAATTTCGGGATCAACGCCTTTTATCACCCCGACTTTATACGAGCCGCCCCGGTGCGCGATCAGCGCCTTGCCTTCTACAAATGGGGAAATCAGTTTTATTTCGGGATGATTTTCGAGATAGGCCAGTCGGTCGCCATCCAGCGCGATTCCCGTGCCCACCGTAGTTTCAATACGAATATCCGGGTCGTGATTAAGCAGCATCCCCTTGATTAGATCAAAAAAACCGTTAAACACCGAAAGAACCACAATCAACAACGCGGTTCCGACGGTAACGCCGGCAATGCTGATCATCGTGAGCGAGGTAATCAGGGTGATTTTTCGTTTACTGAAGAGATATCTTCGTGCTATCAGAGAAGATGCTTTCACGTGCTGCCTTTTATCATTTTAACCGATATTTCAACTCCGGTTAATTGTAAAGAATTTCTTATTTTCAGGTTTATAAACATTAACTGACAAAACTACATAAAATTGGCTAAGCATACGACTGAAGAAAGCGACATTGCCGCAATTGTTCATGGGGATCATGGCAATGTTTTCGCAGTGCTTGGGTTGCACACCGTTAAGCAAGATAAGAAAGATGTATTTGTAGTTCGTGCTTACAGGCCCGATGCCGTAAAAATGAGTGTGATAAAGAAGGGTGGCAAAAAAGCAGCGATGAATAAAATCCACGACGCGGGGTTTTTCGAGCTGACTTTCCCGAGAGTTAAGAAGCCTTTCGCTTACGAACTTGAAGCCGAATTTGAAAACGGCGCCACGCACCGCTACGACGATCCGTACCGATTCGGACGGATGATCTCCGATTTTGACCTTCAAATCTGGGGTGAGGGAAATCATACCAAAGCATATGAACTCATGGGTGCCCACCTCCGCGAAATTGACGGCGTTAAAGGCGTTCATTTTGTAGTCGCCGCGCCATCCGCAAACCGGGTAAGCGTTGTAGGCCCTTTCAATAACTGGGATGGCCGCTGCCACGTAATGCGCAAGTATTACAATCAGGGCATCTGGGAGATTTTTATTCCAGGCCTCGGTGAGGATGAAGTATATAAATACGAGATTAAATCACCCGGCCGCAATATTCCGTTTCTGAAAGCCGATCCTTACGGACGTTTTTGCGAAATGCGCCCAAAAACGGCGTCCATCGTCAAGAATATCGACAACTACGAGTGGAGCGATGACGAATGGATGGCAAACAGAGACGCCGGTTTTGAAAAGCCGATGTCAGTTTATGAGGTGCATCTCGGTTCGTGGAAGCGCCATCCGCGCGAAGACGGATTTTACAGCTACAAGGAGCTGACCGAAACCCTCATCCCTTGGGTTAAAGAAATGGGCTACACGCACATCGAGCTGATGCCGATCGCCGAACATCCGTACGATCCTTCCTGGGGATATCAGACTACCGGATATTTTGCGCCCACAAGCCGCTTCGGCGAGCCCGCAGATTTTATGGAGTTTATCAACGAGTGTCATAAAAACGACATCGGTGTGATTCTCGACTGGGTTCCGGCTCACTTTACGAAAGATGATCACGGCCTTCGCGAATTCGACGGCACTGCGCTGTACGAACACGCTGATCCCCGCCAGGGCGAACACAAAGACTGGGGCACAAAAATCTTCAACTTCGGCCGTGATGAAGTAAAGAATTTCCTGATTTCAAACGCCGCGTTCTGGCTTGATAAATATCACATCGACGGCCTGCGCGTGGATGCTGTGGCCTCCATGCTTTATCTGGATTATTCCCGAGAAGAAGGCGAATGGATTCCAAACCGCTACGGCGGCCGTGAAAACCTCGAAGCCATCGACTTCCTGAAGCGATTCAACGAAGTGGTTCACCAGGAGTTCGACGGCGTGATTACCATGGCAGAGGAATCCACCTCATGGCCGATGGTATCCAGGCCAACGTACATCGGCGGCCTCGGCTTCGATTATAAGTGGAATATGGGCTGGATGAACGACACGCTGAAGTACATCGAAGTTGATCCCATCTTCAGAAAATATCATCATAACCAGCTGACGTTCTCGTTTATTTACGCTTTTTCAGAGAATTTCGTGCTTCCCTTCTCACACGATGAAGTGGTGCACATGAAGCAGTCGATGCTTTCTAAAATGCCTGGCGACGAATGGCAGAAATTCGCAAACCTGCGCCTGCTCTACACATACAAATATTGCCATCCGGGGAAAAAACTTCTCTTTATGGGCGGTGAAATTGGCCAGTGGGAAGAGTGGTCTGAAGCGCGCGAACTTTCATGGGGGCTTCTTGCCAAAGATCGTCATAACGGTATCAAACAGCTGGTAACCGACCTGAACGCGATCTACAAAAAAGAGAAGCCGCTTTTCGAAGTTGATTACGACTGGAGTGGTTTCCAGTGGGTTGATTTTTCTGATGTTGATCACAGCATCATATCCTTCCTGCGCTTTAGTAAAGAAAAAGAAGAAGCGCTGCTTTGCGTGTTTAACTTTACACCAACGGTGCATCACGATTACCGGATCGGAGTTCCTTCGGCCGGCAAATATGAAATCGTGTTCAACAGCGACTCAAACTACTACGGCGGCAGTAATGTCGGCAATAAGGAAGTAATCGCTGAGGAAGGAGAATGGCAGGGACAGCCATACAGCATAACCATTAATGTTCCACCCCTTGCCGGTATCGTACTGAAGCCAATAGGGTAAAAAACTTCAAAAGCACAGCGCCGGGATGATTGCAGAAAAAGGCCTGTGCTAATCCAATTATCAAATTGCAATATTTCTTATGAGATTCAAGCGTGCTTGCGGGGTGCTTGTTCACCCTACTTCATTTCCTACGGCATACGGAATCGGCGACCTCGGCGATTCAGCCCGTAAGTTCATCGACTTTCTGATTGAAACCGATCAGTCGATCTGGCAAATTCTTCCACTTGGCCCAACCGGCTACGGAAACTCGCCTTACGCCTCTTACTCGGCTTTCGCCGGAAACCCTTATCTCATCAGTCCGGACATACTGGTTAGCAAGGGACTTCTGACCCGTGAAGAAGCGGCATCCGCACATCTCCCTCTTACCACATCGGTCAACTACGAATCGGCTTTTGCCGCAAAAGACCGGATTCTCGAAATCGCCTTCAACCGGTACGCTGAGCATAATCCGAAAGGAAATTCAGCTGAGATGAAGGCCTTCGAAAAAGAGAATAAATTCTGGCTGAATGATCACTGCCTGTTTATGGCCTGCCTGATCGAAAACGATAAACGGCCCTGGAATACGTGGGATCAGGATCTTGCAAAACGAAAGCCGGCCGCACTGAAAAAAACGCGCACAAGACTGGCTGATAAAATTGCCTTCCACAAATGGCTGCAGTTCGAGTTTTTCGATCAGTGGCTCAGCCTGAAAAAATACGCCAACGAGAACGGCATCAAGGTTATCGGGGATATTCCGATTTTTGTGGATCACAACAGTTCTGATGTCTGGGCGAATTCGAAGTATTTTGAGGTGGATGAAAACGGAAACCGCCTGCTTGTTGCCGGCGTACCGCCTGATTATTTCTCGGCCACCGGCCAGCTTTGGGGAAATCCGCTTTACAAATGGAGCGTGCTGAAAAAAGATAATTTCAAGTGGTGGATCAAGCGTTTTGAGCAGATGTTCATTATGGCTGATGCCATTCGCGTGGATCACTTCCGCGGCTTTGATGCCTACTGGGAAGTAAAGGCTGATGCGCCAACGGCTGAAAACGGCCGCTGGGTGAAAGGCCC